>JADFMZ010000426.1 GCA_022563615.1 Planctomycetota bacterium | reverse complement strand
CCCTGATCTGGCGGGGGCCGATGACCCACGGCGTCATCAAACAATTCCTGGAACAGGTCGATTGGGGCGAGCTGGATTACCTATTCGTGGATCTACCGCCGGGCACTGGTGACGTTCCGCTGACCTTGGCTCAATCGATCCCGATGACCGGCTCCGTGGTGGTCTGTACGCCTCAGGACGTCGCGCTGATGGACGCGCGGCGGGCGGTCAAGATGTACGAACAGCTCAATGTTCCCTCTCTGGGAATCATTGAAAACATGAGTTACTACCTCTGCCCGAAGTGCGGACACCGCGACGAGTTGTTCGATCATGGCGGTGCAGCATTGGCGGCGGCGGAGTTGGGTGTGCCGTTTCTGGGAGAAATACCGCTCAACGCCAGCATCCGGGTCTTTGGCGACCAAGGCGCTCCGGAAAAGATCTTCACGGATACTGAGGACTATGTCAGCAAGGCGATCGAGCGCGTAGTGGCTAACACAGCCGGGCAGATCAGCATCAGAAGCGAGCTTCATGCCGCCGCCCCGACGCTGGCGGTCGAATGACGCCGCACGTTTTTCGTAACCCCGCCCGTTGGAAAGGCCAATAGGGGGTGAAGTGTAGGCCTTTGAACTTGACCCATCGGGGTAGGGAAAGTACAATGCAGGACGTTCTGTTCACGCCGTTTGGGGGGGTGCGATCGAGTCGGACCGGGGTTTAGGACAGATACAAGGGGGGCGACCCATGAGACTATTACCGGCAATGCGAATCGTTGTTCTTGTCTGCGCTGCGTTTGCCTGGACCGGGCAAAGCGACGCGGCGACCGTTGAAGTTTCGACCAGTGGCCTCACATTTGTTCCGGCGGATGTGACGATTGAATTCGGCGATTCGGTCCACTTTACCGGGCTGGCGGCGGGCTTTCACACCGTGGCCGAGGTGGACGACAACGCGGCGACGAGTTGGAACAGCGGTTATTCATTCACCGTCCAGCGCCAGCGAATTCACACAGGTGTTTAACTCGGCCGGGGTCTTCTACTACATCTGCGAACCCCATGTGTTTGCGGTACCTTCCATGCGCGGAACGGTCACGGTCACCGGAGGCCCGGTTCCAACCATCTCGCAATGGGGTGTGGTGGTCATGGCTCTGCTCATGCTCACCGCCGGGACGATTGTGCTTGTTCGACGTGGTCGGGTAGAGCCGTCCTTGGGCGGATAACGAATAATTGCGACCGCTCGTCAGGCAGGTACCCAACCCCACGCTCAGACACCGCTCTTCTGCTACCCCGTAGCTTACCCAACCTAAACCTTCGCGATTTTCGTCTGTTCCAGCTGCTACAGCTAGGAAGGCGGGTTTCGATCTCCTTCTCGACCGCGAACCCACCTAAGATCGGCAAACGGTACCGTTCCCAGGCTTTGACGAGGGGTCCAACCGACTCGGGTGTCGATCTGGGGTATTGCAATTACCCGGTGGCGCCGGTAAACTGGGGATTACAGTTCGGGCTCGGACACTGGAAGAATGCCCCATGCGGGCAGTGGCGATCTTGCAACATCGCCTAGTCCAGGGGATGTGCCCAAGAAAGAGGGGTGAGCATGGATCAGGATCGGAGGGCTTGGGGAGCTTTCGGCTCGTTTTCCCTCAATGGGGAGCTGCCGCGCGAAAAGCGGCTCAAACATATCGAGGCGCAGATCGCGAAGCTGCCCTCCCCCAACGGTAGCCCGGAACAAGATCGATCCCGCCGACTGGCTGAGCTGCAATCCCATTGGCTTAAAGAAGCACGGCGAATCTACGGAACGCTGGAACCTTGGGAGACGGTGTTTGTCGCCCGTCATCCGCGGCGCCCGGTGTTTTACGATTATGTCGGCCAGATCGCCCACGACTTTTGCGAATTGCATGGTGACGGGCTTGCCGGTGACGACCCAGCCATCGTTACGGGCCTGGGGCGAATCGGCGATCACGGTGTGATGATTGTGGGGCAGAACCGGGGCCGCCGGCTCGATGAACGTGTGAGCTGTCGTTTCGGATGCGCCCAGCCGGAGGGCTATCGCAAAGCACTGGCCAAGATGCAACTGGCCGCCAAGTACGGAATTCCCATCGTCTCTTTGATTGACACGCCCGGCGCATATCCCGGGATGGAGTCGGAGCAAAGGGGCATTGCACGGGCCATTGCCAAGAATCTGGCCGCCATGCCCAACCTGCGCGTCCCGATCGTGTCTGTTGTAATTGGGGAAGGAGGCAGCGGCGGTGCGTTGGGGATCGCGGTTTCCGATCGCCTGGCGATGCTCGAGCACAGCATCTTTTCGGTGATTTCTCCGGAGGGCTGCTCAGCCATTCTTTGGAAAACAAGTGCTCAGGCGAAAGAGGCCGCCGCCGCTTTGAAGATGCGGGCGGCGGATCTCTTGGAGATGGGATTGATCGACGAGATGATCGCTGAGCCGGTTGGCGGCGCGCACCATCATCCCGCCGAGGCGATTGCCGCCGTCGAACGCTATGTGATTCGGACGCTGGACGAGCTCAAGCGGGTTCCGATCGACGAGCTTCTGGAGCAACGCTATCGGCGGCTTCGCGCCCTCGGGAGCGCGTTCGAACAAGAGGGGTCGAGTTTTACGGACCTGCCGGCGCCGCATCGACCCATAACGGCGCCGGGCGCGCGGAAGAAAGCGGAAATCGCGGCACAGGCGTCCTAGCATAAGGAGTGTGATTCTACGGCGGGCGGCCCCAAAGGATGCGAGAACTTCGCATAGACCGTCGCGCAACTGGATATTCAACGG
>JADFMZ010000095.1 GCA_022563615.1 Planctomycetota bacterium | reverse complement strand
AGTGCGTGAGGCGCTGATTATAGGATTAGGTTCTGACCGCATATCATCGTCTCCCCCATGTCCAAAGGACATGGGCCACCCGGCCATTACGAGAAAACCTTCCGGAGGAAACCGGCCTTGGCCTGCTACAGAGGAATAGAGCTTGCTCTAGTCGTACTCTGGTCCCACTGGGACGATCCGTGTGGGGCGCAGCTTCGACGGATCGAACTCCTTCTCCTGCAGCCTGCGCTCCTCCTCGATCCGCGTCTGGTCGGGATCGAGCGAAATAAGGATCCGAAACTCGCTTTTCGCGGGCCGAAAGACCTTGGTCACATCGGGGTTGTTGAGAATCTTTTGTCGGGTCTGCTCCAGGAGCCTGGCGACCAATAGAGCCGGGTTGCGTTTGTACTCCGGAAGCATTGTGCGATAGAGCGCAACATCGCTTTTCATTCGACCCACAACCGTAGACAGGTAGGCGCCGGCGTCTTTGAGGATGCGCCCGGCGGTCCCTTCCACTTCCTGATCCAGCAGACGATCGAGTTCCGCTTTCGCAGCCGCGTGCTGGGCGGGATCGGCCGCCGCGTCGTCGATCACGTCGATCGCCTTCAACACTCGGGCATGGGCGGCCCCGGCAACCTTGTTGAGGATATTGGACTGCGCTTGCTCGGCGTCGCGAATCTTGGTCCGCTTGGAGCTTTCGGCTCGCTGAGTATCGTCAAAGGCCTTGCGCACGGGAATCGGCGGCGTCGGCTCATACATCTCGATGACCGTTACGGTCACGCCGCTGCCGAGGCGTTCCAGTTGCTCATTGATCCTCCGTCGCATCTCCTGCTGGACGTATTCGACGCGCGTTCGGATCATTTCCTCCGCCGTCAGACTACTGGCGACCAAAATGCCGGCATTCTCGACGAACGTGCGAATCAAAGTCTCGGCGGCCTCCACCTCGCGCCCGAGGATTTGCGAAACATACTTGGCTACGTCGTCAAACTTGTAGGTCACCTTCCACCGCATGTGGACCAGCCCGGCGTCGGCCGTCATCAACGCCCCATCCAGATCAGGCCTGAGCCCCTGCGTGGGGCCGCGGGCGATGAACGCCAGGGACTTGCCCACTTCGTTCTTGCTACGATGGAATGTATGGCTGTCGATCGGCAGTTCGTTGCTCTTGCGTGTGGGCAAGGGGACGATTTCGTCAATGGGAAACGGAAAAGCCCAGACCAATCCCGCTTCGTGCACGTCCGGCTGGAGCCTGCCCAGGCGCAACTGAAGGGCCTGCTCGTGGCTGTCCACCCGACGCACGTTGGAGAACAGGTACAGAACCACCAGGACCATCATGATACCCTTGAGGATGCGGAAGCTGGCGCGCAGCGCGTCGGCAAGGGACTGATGGGCGACGTCCAGCGGCCCTTCTTCGGCCTGCGGATCGCGGTGGCTGGCGGGATCCTGCGGTGTCATGGGACTTTACTCCGAAGAAGGCCTGGCCGTCGCCGTGCTTGTGGATTTGCTCCCGCGTTGATTGACGTCCAACACGTCCCACGGCGCGTGCTGCGTGTCAATGATCAACGTGGCCCGGTGGCGAAGGGCCTCGCCGAGCGTATGAAGCGTATCCAGGAAGATGCGTAGTTCGGGGTGTTCGTCAAACTCCTTGTAATACTGGTTGACGACGCGCTGGGCCTCGGCCTCGATGCCGGCCACCTTGTCATTCACGACGCTCAGGATGCGCGTTTCGGCTGCGTGGGCGTCAGCGAGGATGGCCGCCGCGCGGGCGTCCCCTTCAGCACGGTAGCGGGAGGCCTTGGCTTGCTCGTGCGACTTCATGCTATCAAAGATGGCCGTCGTGACCGCTTCCGGAAGGGCGAGCTTCTTGAGCCCGAACCCGACTACCTCAATGCCGTACTGGCTCATCGCATCTTTGGCGATGAGGGACTGAATCTCCTGCTCGATCTGACGGATCTTGCGTTCCTCCGGGCGAGTCGAGATGAACTCGTCGAACCGTCGCTGGCCGATGACCGCCTGTTTATGGGCTACGACCGTCGTGCGAAGTTTCTTTTCGCCCTCCTTAACGCCTTCCGGAAAATTCGTGTGAAACCGCGCGGGGTCCGCAATTCGCCAGAGGGTGAACGTCGTCACGACGAGATTCTTTCCATCGACCGTTCGGGTCTCTTCGGTGCGGTCTTCGAGAATGCGGATTCGTTTGTCGTAGATGACGGTCGTCTGGATGGGCGGTGGCCATTTGAAGTTCAGACCCGGCTCGGTGATGGCTTTGTCCGCCGGTTTTCCCCAAGTCTTCATGATGGCCACCTCCGTGAAGCGCACCTGAAACGTGCACATGTACAGCAGGAGGACGGCCGCAAGAAAGACGGCCGACACGATCGTCCCGAGATTCTTCATGAAAGCATCACTCCCGTCATCGGACCAGTTTCTACTGCCCCTTCTTGCGTTCCTGCTCGACACCCTCGGAGAGGACTCGATCCAACCCGCCTTGTTCCTGACTCTCATACACGATCGTCACGGTCGATGGATCGCCGATTATCAAGAACTTCCTGACGTCATCGATGTCTTCATACACCTCAAGCCTCTTGCGCTGCTTGTACAGAGTTGGCGCGGTTTGATAGGCGGCAAGCTCGGTTGCAAACGCGCGCACCTTGGCGGCCCAAAAACTGGTCAACCGACTCGCATCCGCTCGCGCTTCGGCGATCCTGGCCGCCGCCACTCCGTTCAATCGGGGAATCCCTTTTTCGGCGTTGCCCATCAGCAGGTCTTCGATGCGCTGCTGGGCTTCGCTCGATGCCGTCGAATCGGATTCGGGCATGGCTCGAAGGCGATCCCGCGCGCGGATGGCCTCGTCCAGTTCTCGGGCGCGGGCCTCGGTGCCCGCCACGGCGATCAGTGTTTTTTGAGCCTCTCCCATCGCCGCGTTGATCGTTGCGAGCATGTTCGTTTGGGCGGCGATCGCGCCTTGAAACGCCTTGGCCACGCCTTTCTCAGCCGGAGGGTGCGCCCCGCAAAAGCCCACGAAAACGACCTCAATACCGACATTCAATTCATCCATCCGGTCCTGGATCGCGCGCTGGAGATCCCGGTTCATCTTCTTGCGCCCGGGCCCCATCAGCTCGTCAATGTCCATACTGGCCGCGAAGACCGACAGGTACTGATGCGCTACGTTTTCCAGCAGCTTCTCGGGTTCGGTGTACTCGTAAAGGTATTTGTGAAGATCCTTGATTCGATATTCGACCGGCACCGACACCATCAGCAGGCTTACAGCTACGCTCTTTGTAACACCGCTCTGAGAGGCCTGCGGCGCGGGCTTGGTTGATCCGCGTGAAGAAGCATCACCAAGCTCCGGCGAAGCGACCAGGAGCATCAACTCCGGAACATACTCATGGGGCTGCGTCCACAAGACCGCCCCGTGCTCATCTTCGTCCTCCAAGGCTTCCCCGATCACAATCTCGCCGATGCGCTTCACCGGAGCGCGACGCACCACCTCAATTGGCACAGGCCACTTCAGATGGAAGCCGGCGTCCAAGACACGTCCAGGCTCAAGCGAGGGGCGCCCAAGGCGCTCCACCACAGCCTGCTCGTCAGCGTCAAGGATGACCACGCTGGAAAGCATCACGATCACGACGCATGTGAACACCGTGATGGGAAACAACCAGCGCTGGAGAAGCTGATAAAACCAGTTTGACGAAACCTCGAACCCGAACTGATAATTGAGCGTGTCCGCAATCGACTTGGCGATGCCGCCCGGGTCACTGATAAGCCCCAGCAGGCGGCTGTCACACGAAGGTCGCGGAACGAAGTTCGGCTGTCGAGGTCGGTAGAAGTCGAGAATGAAGTTGCCCGCAAACTCCAGCCCCAGCACAACCATGGCCACCCGGACCGAATAGGCAACCAGCGACTCAGCCCACCAGATGGACGTGCCGGCCATCAGGGCGATGGCCAGACCGAGGCAAACCAGGGCGTTGCCGGCCATGCACACCGCACCGGCATGAAGAAGCCGCCAATCCGGGAGGCGACCCAGCGCCATCGAATAGCGTGCATACAGAAAGTTCAGAAAGCCGACGCCGACCACAAACCACATCATCAGCGTCGGTTCCCGCGTGGGCTTGAGACCCCCGTCCGACACCGAATGGAAGGCCGCCTCGAGCGACCACCCCCAACCGACAAAGTGACCCACCAAAAGCAACAGGGCCAACAGGACGGTCACGCACGGCAGGAGCCACCGAATCATCCAGCGCAGGCGGTTCTGCTCCAGTAGAAATGATTCCTCGTCAAGCTCGAAGATGGCTGTGTCCGTGCCGGCGGCGCGAGACCGCCGCAACTCCGTCGTCTCAAGCTGTTCCGCGCGAACACGTCGGAACTGCTTAAAGACCAGAAACAGGACGAACCAGATAGGCAACCCGATCAGGGTAAACCGCGCTACGGTTCCGATCGCCTGGGATCCGGAAGCCACCGCAACCCCAGCCAGCGCTACGAGGGAAGCCAATTGAAGCAGGAAACCGACAGCGGCAACGTGCTGGCCACGGCGATCGTTAGGTGAAGATGCTTCAGTCATGCGCAGTTAATACTCGTGGAACGGGTCAACAGAACCTTCCAAAGCTTTGCGACGTATCCAGTGCAGGCGTCACTCGGCACCGGGCGTAGCTTGCTGTCGTTGGCACGGAGCTTACAATGAACGGATTCCAGTGCCAACCTGCGGCTCGCTCGGTCGCCGGAGCCACCGAACCGGCAGGAGTGCCCGCACGGCACGATGCAATAGTCCGGAACGGACCAGGATAACTCCATGTTGCAACGGCTCTATAGCGTGGCGATGAACGCCTTCGTCGAGACGATTCGCCAGCCGATCTACGGGGTCATCCTCCTGGGGACTACCATTCTGCTGATCTTGAACGTCTCGCTGGCGGCGTTCACCCTCGAAGACGACGACAAACTCCTGCTCGATCTGGGACTCTCTACGTTGCTGCTCAGCGGTTTGTTCGTAGCGGCCTTCAGCGCCGCCGGCATCTTGAGCCGGGAAATCGAGAATAAGACGGTTCTGACGGTGATCTCCAAGCCCATCAGCAGGCCGGTTTTCATCGTGGGCAAGTTTTTCGGGCTTCTGGCGGCCTTGAGCGTCGCCTACTACCTGCTGTTTCTCGTGTTCGTTCTGGCGACCCGCCACGGCGTCATGGAGAACACCTCCGACCCGTGGGATCTGCCGGTGCTGATGCTGGGCTTCGGAAGCGTGTTTGCGGCCCTGGTCACGTCGGCGTTCTGCAACTACTTCTATCGTCGGCACTTCGCAACCACGGCCCTTGCCATCCTGGCTCCGCTGCTGACCTTATCCGTGATTCTAACCAGCTTTTTCGACGAACATTGGGATCCCATCCCGTTTGCCAGCAACATGGTCGGCGGACAGGTCATTCTGGCCGCCTACCTGGTTTTCTTGGCCGTGATCGTGACTGCCGCCGTCGCTCTGGCGGCGTCGACGCGTTTCGGCCAACTAGGGACGCTGGTGATCTGCATCGGCGTGCTGGGCCTGGGGATCATTTCAGACTACGCCCTCGGGCAACATGAAGACAACTCGCAACTGGCCTGGATCGCCTATCGCTTGGTGCCGAACATTGGACCCTTCTGGGTGATTGATGGCCTGCACGCCGGCACTGAACAAACCACCGTCAATCCAGAATACCTTCTGTATACCACCGGGTACGCCGTGTTGCTGACCACCGCCATCATCAGCCTGGCAGTGGCCGCCTTCCAAAAGCGCGAAGTGGGTTGACCGGCACCCGCCTCGATCGCTTCGCCAACCATGAACCGGCAGGTCGTCGGCCGACGAGTCGGTGATACGTTAGGCGCCGACCCTGCGAAAGCGGGTCCACTGTGCATGCCGGCATAGTGCGGATATGCTGAAATAATGGGTCGCCAGCGAACACGTCCGGCGCGTGGAGAATCCGGGCCGTGCATCATTGCCTGTCATTGAAAGATTTCGAGCGATATGATCGCGGCGGGATGGACGGTCCGGAGGCCAAAACCGCGAGCGATCATCTTGATGGCTGCAATGCCTGTCGCACCTCCTATGCGCGGTACCAGAAAGAGCAGCGTAGCCGCCTCAAAACGATAGCTCCACGTGGCGACCGAACGCCATCCACGGCGCTGACCAAAGCCGCGACCGAGTCGCCCCCGGAAAGCCCAGAGCGTCATTTTCCGCACATTGAAGGATATCGGATCACGGGAGTGATCGGCCAGGGCGGTATGGGAATCGTGTATCGAGCGGTGCAGGGCGCCCTGAATCGCGCCGTGGCGCTGAAGGTGCTTCCCGCTATGGTCGGGGCTGCCAACCCATCGGCGGTCACCCGTTTCCGGCGCGAGGCCGCCGCCGCCGGCCGACTGCATCATACGCACATCGTCCCGATTTACGATTTTGGCGAGTCGCGCGACGCCTATTACTACGCCATGGAGTTGATTTCCGGGGAGCCGCTCAACAAGCTCATCCTTCGTCTTGCGGATCAGGAAGTGTCGGCCGCTTCGCCGATTCGACTGATGGAACTCATCCAGGCCAGCCGGCCCGCCTTGACGGACGATGAACGAGGAAGCGGTCACACATCTCCGAGCGATGACCCTCCAACCGTTGCGCCGCCCTCTGCGACTCGTGGTCGGTCCTATTTTCATCAGGTAGCTCGATGGATGGCCGACGCCGCCGACGCTCTTCACTACGCCCACGGCCAGGGCATCATTCACCGCGACATCAAACCAGCCAACCTCATCCTTTCGACTGACGGCCGGATCATGATCGCCGATTTCGGGTTGGCTAAAAGCGAGGACGATCCGTCCGTAACGCTCACTGGAGCGCTCATCGGCACAGTTCGGTACTTGAGTCCCGAGCAAGCGATGGCCAAACGCATTTCCGTGGACCACCGGACCGACATTTACTCACTTGGCGCCACGATGTACGAGTTGCTCTGTCTTCAACCGGTGTTCCCGGGGACCGACGAAAAGCAGATTTTTGCGGCGATCATCACACGGGATCCAACGCGGCCACGCAAGATCCTTTCGGCCGTACCGAATGAACTGGAGACGATCTGCCTGAAATCTCTGGAAAAATCGCCGGAGGCGCGCTATTCCACGGCGCGGGGCCTGGCGGAGGATCTGCGGCGATACATTGACGATCTGCCGATTGTGGCCAAACCTCCCGGTCCGTTTCGCCGTGCTGCCAAGTTCATCAAACGTCACAAGGCCTCGGTTAGCGTAGCGATCATTGCGCTTGTCCTGGTCGCCACCGGAGCGCTGTTGGTGCGCGAGCGCAGCCGACGCATCGTCGAGGAACGCGCCCGGATGTTCGCCGAGCGCGAACGTTGGGTCGAACTAGGCAGTATGTTCATGCAGGAGCGTAACTGGGCTTTGGCCGCAAGACAGTTCGAGCGGGTTTTGCTGGGAGACCCGTGGAACGCGCGGGCCACGACGAACCTGGCCATCATCAAAAAAGAGCTGTACAACGCCCAGGCCGACCCGGATCTCGCGCTGCTCGAAGAAGCGAATGATTTGTGTGACCGGGCTCTGGCCAATACGCCGCGAGCGGACACCAACCTGGCCAGGATCTGGAACACGAAAGGGGTTGTGCTCAAGAAGCTTCAACGCTACGGCGAGGCAATCGACGCCTACCGAGAGGCCATCTCGCTTGCCCCTAACGACTTGTACGCCTGGGATAACCTGGGCGTCGTCCAAGCGCTCGACGGCAACCTGGAGTCCGCGGAACAAAGCCTGCTGCAAGCGAGCCGGCTCGCCGGGAATACCGCACCGTGTAACGCGATCGCATGGCGCAATCTCGGCTCTTTGCAACTTGTTCGCGGAAACGCTAGCGCCGGACGTAGCCTATCGCAATCCGTTACCTGCAATCCTTCCGATCCTTGGACCTACGCATTGCTCGCGCGCCTACATTTTGGTTGGTCGCCTCCCATGAGTGAAGTCGGCAGCGAGAATGAAGTCGATTTAGCCGAGTCGCTCTTCGACGGCGAAACCGCCGTCCGGCTCTCGGGAGGGACCAACCCGACCATCCATCGTGTGCTGGCCGTCGCCCAGTTGCGCAACAATCGATTCCAACAAGCCATCGAACACGCCGACCTCGCACTGACCCTGGAAGACGAGTCAGCCGGCGTCGATGAGTTAATTCTTTCGATTGCCCACGCCCGACTCGGCCACCCGGACGAGGCCCGACGGTACTACGAGCTGTCTGCCGATCGCGTTCCGGATCCGCTCAGCCGACGCGGCGCGTTCATCGCCACGGCCGCAAGGGGAGTGCTTTGGTTCGAATCCTCCAGCCAGATCCTTCGCCTGAAGGATGAGGCGGCGGCCCTTCTTCAACGGGAAACCGAAAGAGATGACGATCCGTAGACCGCTCCGGCGCCAGCCTACTTGAACCGTCCACGGTACTTGTCGGCCGGATACTTCACCGCGTTGCGCTTCATCTTGTTCTCTAATGCGCTGGATAGATCGATCTTCATCGCGCTGACGAAGGAGAGGAGATAGGCTGCCACGTCGGCGACTTCATCGCGAATCCCCTCCATTGCCTGCGGATCGTCAACGATTGAATCCAGTTGGTCACTGCGGAGCCACTGGAAGTGTTCCATGAGTTCGGCGGCCTCGATCGCCAGGGACATCGAAAGGTTCTTGGCGTCGTGAAACGGCTGCCATTGCCGCTCAGCCACGAAACCCTCGACCAGTTGGATCAGCTCAGCCACAGTTGTTTGAGAGTCTTTCATTTTGCATTTTACCTGTTGTCGGTCCGGTTTGAATACAACGCGCCAATGTGCAGTCGTATGGTTCGCCGTGCGGACCGCTACTCGGGATCATCCAAGAAAATGGTCCGCGTGGCGGACCCTACAGGAACTATCCGTTGTTCGGTCGCCTTGATTCTGTAGCGCGCCATCGCGCAGCGTCGTTTCTTAGAGCGAATCAGCGCGGTGGTAGGGTCCGCCGTGCGGACCATCTTCCAACAGCGAGAAATCGCGCAGGCTGAAGCCTGCGGCTCGGGCGTCGTTCTGGGGCGGCGCGCCGTCGCGCGGGGTCGTTCAGAAGGGCGAATCATGCGTCACGGACCACGGCTCACCCTCTACGCTCCAGGTGTGGCCTTCGCGAATCACCCGGCGATACATGGTGTCCCGTTCCACCGGCCTACAACCGGCCTCAACCACCAACCGCTTGAGCCGATCGACGCTCAGTTCCTGATGAGTGTCATTGCCCCCCTCTTGCTTGGTGATGTCGTAGTAAACCACCGTTCCGTCGATATCATCCACGCCCCAGTTGAGCGAAACCTGCGCCAGCTTGGGCGTCTGCATGATCCAAAAAGCCTTGATGTGCGGGATGTTCGGGCACATCAGGCGGGCGATCGCCAGCGTCTTCAAGTCGTCCAATCCGCTCGGGCCGGGAAGATCGGACAAGGCGCTGCCCCTGGGTATGAAGGACAGAGGGATGACGCAATTGAAGTGGGATTCCCTCGAACGCACGCTCTGAGTCTGGTGCTCGCGCAGCTTGACAAGATGTTGAATGCGCTCCGCCGGGGTCTCG
>JADFMZ010000425.1 GCA_022563615.1 Planctomycetota bacterium | reverse complement strand
GGCGGCTGGTCCCCTCTCGCGGCGAAGGTCCACTTGCTGATCAGCCAGCGAGGGGCCCTTTCCAGGCCCGCGCGGTGGGGTCCTTCCGCCTCGACCGTGAGCGGGTACTTCAGATCGAGCGCCGAGAACGGAAGGTCGATCAGATGGCAGCCCATGTCGCCAAGCCTGCCGTTGCCGAAATCCCACCAACCGCGCCACGCAATTGGGTGGTAGGACGGGTGGTAGGGGCGAACCGGGGCCGGGCCCAGCCAAAGATTCCACTTCAGATGCTTCGGAACGGGAGGCGTTTCTTCCGGCCGCCGATCCCTGGGACTGAGGGTGCTGGCATCCGCGGCGACTCTCGGTAGGGGGTCCCATTCATTATCGCACGAGACATGTACTTCCCTGACATGCCCTATCGTCCCGGCCTTAATCAACTCGACAACCCCGCGGTAGTTCCGTGAGGAGTGATTTGAAGTGCCAAGCTGTGTGGCTAGCCCGCTTTCTCGGGCCACTTCGGTTACCACGCGTATTTCGTTGACGTTATGGCCTAGCGGCTTCTCGCAGTAAACGTGTTTGCCCATTTTCAAGGCCATCACACTGACTGGGATGTGTACGTGGTCGGGTGTAGTGACCACCACCGCATCAATGTTCTTCTCCTCCTTATCGAGCAATCTGCGCCAATCACTGTATCTTTTTGCCTTAGGATGCATCTCAAACGCTTCGGCCCCGCGCTTCTCATCTACATCGCAAAGCGCGACAAGGTTATCGGTGCTGACACTTTTGACATTCTGGATCCCTTTGCCTCCAACACCGATACAGGCTATATTGAGCTTTTCGCTCGGCGGCGTTTTACCTGAGCCGGCCAGCACGTGCCGCGGTACAATCGTAAAGGCAGTCGCTGACGCTGCAGCACCAATAAACCCACGTCTTGTAATTCTTGATTGGCAGTCTGTCTTCATCTTCTTCATATCCTTCGTATTCGCCTTCCTTCTTAAGCCGGCAGTTCCCATATGAACCTATCCTAGCCCGGATAGCTCACCGGATTCCTACCCGGAACCACCGGTTTGGCCGGAACCACCGGTTTGGCCGGAACCACCGGTTTGGCCGGAACCACCGGTTTGGTATACGACGGCGGATAAGGCCGCCCGGAACCACCGGTTTGGCCGGAACCACCGGTTTGGTATCTGATGAGACTTTTCTCGACTTTCGACCTCGACGCCGGTAGCACCGGTCTGCTATGTGACCCGCCACGCTGTCACCCGAAAGCCTTCGAACCGGAACCACCGGTTTGGTAGAAGTATCGCCATAGCAACCTTCTCCACCGTCTCGCTACGAAATCCGGTGAGCTATCCGGGCTAGGAATCTTGGCGGTTCACGCCCATCTACCGCAGCGTGCCTTTCTTGCGGATAATCTCGTTTGCGAGCAATTGATGCTTCGCATTGAAGAGCCTTCCGTAGACGAGCAGGACCATCAGGATACACCCCAGCGACGTCGCGGCCGCGATCATAAACATCACCACGATCTGATACTTCACCGCCAGGAGCGGATCCGACCCCGCGAGAATCTGCCCCGTCATCATCCCCGGCAGCGACACAATCCCCACGACCATCATCGTATTCACGATCGGAATCAGGCCCCGCCGTGTCGCATCACGCAGCACGTCGCGCGCCGCCTCCCAGCGCGTGGCCCCGTGCGCCAGCTCCATCTCCACGACCGCTCCCTGCTCGGCCAAACGTTCCAGCATGTGATCCAAACACAACGAAATCCCCGTCAGTGCGTTGCCAAGCACCATCCCCAACAGCGGGATGACATAGCGTGGCTCGTACCACGGCTCAACGCCGATAACAAGCTCCGTCACGGTAAATGTCGTGGCCAGGCCGCAGAGCACCAGCGTTCCAAAGGCAAGGCCCGTCGCCCCTGAAAAGGTCCGGCTCGGGCGCGCCACCGCAGCTCGGCTCGCGGCAATCAACATGAGGGCCATCGCGAGAAATAACGTCAGCGGCGAGCTTTGATCGAAAATCCACTTAAGTACGTATCCAATGAGCAGAAGCTGCACCACCGTGCGCACCGACGCGAGTGCCAGCCGCCGCTCGAGCCCGAGCCGCAAGCCCAGGCTTACCGCCCCCGCGACCAGAACTAGGCATGCGGCGACAACCAGCTCGGCGGTGCCCAAAGGAATCGGGCCGCCGTTCATCCTACGGCCTCCGCGGCAATCGCGTGCGGCGACAGGTCGAGCGACTTATCGCACAACCTTTCGATTTGCTCTAGGTCGTGCGTCACCAAAAGGATCCCGCCGCATCGCCCCTCGGCCACAGACTCCCGCAACAGCTCTTCGACAAGGCCGATGGCCTCGGCGTCCAGCGCGCTGGCTGGTTCGTCAAGCAACAGCACGACGGGCCGGATCAATAGCGCGCGAACGAGACAGACGCGCTGTTGCTGCCCCACCGACAGCGATCGCGCCGGCTGGCCAAGACGCTGGGCCCCGACCTCGAGACGGTCCAGCAATTCCGCCGCTTCATCTCTCGGAAAAGGGCGCTCCGAAGATTCATACGCGAAAACCCGCGCAAGATTCTCTTCCACGCTCGCGTCGAGAAGCACGGGTTGCTGTGCGGCCAACACTACCTGGCGCCGGAACGCCGGCCAGCCGTCCTCTCCGGCGGGGCGCCCCTTGAATCGGACTTCCCCTGATGACGCGTTGCTCAGACCCGCCACGCAACGCAGTAATGTCGACTTACCGCAGCCCGACGGGCCGAATAGTCCCACGATCTGCCCCCGGTCCACGG
>JADFMZ010000094.1 GCA_022563615.1 Planctomycetota bacterium | reverse complement strand
TGGGAATCACATCCTTGGACATAATCTCGATGATGACCGGACGATCCACGGGAATATGCAATTCGGGAACAACAAAATCATCCTCGGCGTTCGGGTCGTCGTCCTTATCAAGCCCCATGGGGTTGGTCGCCAGATCGATCAGCTGAGGTGAGGTTCTGCCGAAAACGCCATCCTTGCCGGGGTAGTGGAAGTTCCAAGCGAACTGCTCCGCGATGACGCGGAGGCGCAACGGGTTGTCCGCCGCCGTCGGGAGATCTTCTTTCACGCTTGCCCAGGCCGGAATGGATATCGCGATCAACAGGAAAGCCTCGACCACCGCCACCCCGACCTCCAGATACTTTGCTGGCTTGGCCTTGACGTGCCGACTGTCGGCGGTGTGGCCAGGCCTTTGACGGAAACGAATCAGGCAGTAGGCCATGAAAATGCCCCACCCCACAAACAAGGCTATCATGAACACATGCAGGAAGTTGATCAGGTAATCGCCGTCATGGGCGTACTTCTGCTTGGCGATGTTGGGGGGCAGCGTGGGGCCGTAGTCACCGGTAATCTCGATACCGGAGGTATCCGGGGCAGCAGCCTCTTGAGCGGCGGCAGGCGTCGCAAACACGAAACAGGTGGACAGGAAGAGCAGTACCGCAACCCCAGCGCTACTTCGGGCTGTCATCGAAGCGATCTCCTCTACAAGCAAGTGAATCCCGTTCGCCGCAACGTACCGCGCCATGTGCAGCGAACAGGTGGAATCGTCCGTATTTCAGCCCCGGTGTCAAGCCCTTAACAGCGTGAACAAGGAGACCTTTTCAGAGCCGCGCCCGTAGGGAAGCCGTTCGGTTTCGGGTGCGAGAACCGCTCCCTCACGGTCGCGGTTCGGTTCGCAATAACCCTTCTTCTACTCGTTGTTAGAAACTTTCCAACCGTTGCCTACTTGTCCGGCTCGAAAGTAAAATCGGCCGCCTTGGTCTCGTCTACGGCAAGTTCCACCGTCGTCGTCTGCGTGCCGAACTCCTCATGCCACGCTTCGATCAAGTACTTACCCGGCGGCAGACCCTTCAGCTCAAACGTGCCGTCCTTGCCCGTCACCGAGAAAAACGGATGGTCAAACACGCCGATGTGGCACCCCATCCAGGGATGCACGTCGCATTTGACCTTGAACATTTCCTCCTTGACCAGCGTCAGGTTCTGCACCATCCCCTGCTTGGGCTGCGTGAAGTTGTGCTCCTGATTAACCTTCGGCAGGAAGTGGATGTTGTGGTTCGTGTCGTCGCTGTTGCGCACTTGTAGCGGCTGGCCGTCCATGATGCCCAACACATGCGGAATGTACTCGCACCCGTGCTGATTGAGCACGACGGGTTCCGTGGGTGCAGTAAACTTTCGGTCGCCCAGCCCCTCCTTGACGTAGACCATGACGTTGCGAATCGTAACCGGATCGGTCTTCTTGTTGAGAATGATTTTCCAACTGCCGATCTTGGCCTTCGCCCTCTTACAGGCGGCGTCTTTGGCCGTATTGAGCACCTGGCGTTTGTATTTCTTGAGGCCGACGTCTCCCTTGAAGATCGCCTTCCCCTTGATCGTTCCGTTGTCCTGTCCCCGAGCGGGGAGCGAGCCAGCCGTCAAAAACGCGCCTACAGCAAAAAATCCGATCCATTTCACAAGAGCCATAACGTTTCTCCTACGGCACTCCAACAAGAAAAAACTGAGCCGCAGGCTTTAGCCTGCGCGATATTTACGCTGCTTCGAACGTTCGCAATCGTGTGTTTGTTACGGTGCCTTATATTCGACCCGCAGGCGCATGGCAAGCCGCTCGATTCGGGACATTAGTCGTCGAATTCCTCTTCGGCTGAACCGCCGTCCTCATCAAACTCCCCGTCGCTTTCAGCCACAACGATTTTGTCAAGGGCGACGCGGGTGTTGGACCGCCCGGCGTCAAAGAGCGTGTCTACCAGCAGGTGGATGTGATCCATGCTCGTACCGGGGTAGTCCGGATCCCCCTCGAAGGGGCTGAGGCCGCCGCGGAAGTTCTGCGGCATCTTCGTGCCCGGTTGCATCCACTGGGGCTCCAGCATCCAGCGAACGACCCAATCGCGCCGAAGCCTCTTGTACGTCAGCCCCAGATTCGGTGCGCTGGCCGCCTGGAGGGCGATCCGCTCCGTCTCGCCCGTCGGGCCGGGGCCCTCGATGATCGCCCGAGTCTCCACGTCTCCCGAGTCGTAGTAAACGTTCTCACCGGAGACGATCGTATGGCCGTCGATAACCGAACCGATCGCATAGGGTTGGCCATTAAGGATGACGGTGGCTGACGCCCCTTCGCCCTGCACACTGTCGAGGCGATACATCTGAACAAAGTCGTCCGTGTTCCTGGCCGGCCCCGGCGCCATCGGCCCGAGCACGTGGCATTTCAGGCATCCCATGTCGTTCAGAAACCGCATGCCCCGCTCAAATCGATCTGTCGGCGAAAGCGCGGTCGGCGGTTCCACAAACGGATACTCGACATCGTAAAGCTGACTCAGGAAGCGCGACCGTTCCAACAGATCGGCGTGCGCCTGGTCGATCCGATCCGCCGACGCCTGGAGCAGATCCAAGTCTCGCCCGCGCATCACCCGCCGCTCGATCGCCCAGCGTCGCAGCGCGGCGGCCAGCGGTTTCACCGATTCGTTCCGATACCAGTCGCGGCTCAGCACCGGGTGTGCCTCCGTCTCCGTCTCATTCGACGCAACCGTCGGGACGCCCAGACGTTCATCGATCTTTGCCAGTACGTCCCCCAGCGTCGCTTGGTCCTCTCGGCTCAGGGCGGCGAAGTATTCCACGAGCGTTGTGGACTGCTCGCCCGTCAAATAGAAGCTCGGCATCCGCACCTGCAGCCAGGGCCGAAGCGGCTCCACCTGTTGCAGGAACTCGTGCATCCAGTTGTGCTGGATCTTGGCCCCTTCGCCCAACAGGGACGGCGGTGCGTTGGTCTCGTCAAAACGCAACTCGCCATCGGTGATCCGGCGGAAATACTGTTGAATCGTCGGAACGTTATCTTCCATCTGGTGGCACGCGATGCAGTTCAATTCGCGCGTCAGCGAGCGTCCTCGGGCGATCGGACCCTCGGTACCCTGTTCATAGTCGACCTTCAACGCGCTGTTGATCTGCGACGGCCTGCGCGAAAGCAAGTAGGTCACTAAGGCTTCCGCCTCCTCCTCCGTAAAGTAGAAGTTCGGCATCTTGAGCTTGTCGTAGGGCAATTTGAGCTTGCTCCGATCCCAGATGCGCGGGTTGAGCATTTTGTGGAAGGCAAAGGCCGCGTGCGTGTGGGTCACTTGCTCGGGCAGGTCGTCCTCCGTCGGCGAGTAGTGGTTCAGCACTTCCGCGTCACGCGGGTATAGGTAGCCGAAAACTTCTTCCTTCTTTTCCCGCATGTGATGAAAGGCGTCGCCGTAGAAGGCGAAGTCCAATTGCGATATCGGTTTTTCCGCCCACTTGCTCAGGTCCGTGCCCGGCGGCGTCGCATCCTTGAACCCCGGGATCGTGTGGCAGGCGTAGCATCCGTAATGAGAGATCATCTTGTTGCCCAGGAACATCTGCTTCTTGCCCTGCAGGCTCATCGGCCGGATCAGATCGTAGGCCTCCTGTTGACCCTTCGCCGACTTCAGCAGCGCCACGAGCATCTCCGTCAACTCGCCGCCCTCGTCGGCCATGATCATGCGGCTGCGACGCTCCGATCGCTGAGAGGACAAGATCGCAAAGATGAGGCTGTCCGCCATACGCGCCCGCTTTTCATCCACCTCAAATTCGCGTTGCTCAAATCCATCGTACTTCAAAGACAACAGGTAGACGGCGAGGTCGGCGGCCTCCGCAGGCGTCAGCCGCATCTTGGGCATCTTGGTTTCCAGGTTGTAATGCTGCGGCTCCATCAACCAGGAATAGAGCCAATCGAACCGCACTTTCGATCCGATCCCGGACAACTCCGGTGCGAAACGGGTGAAGACAGGCGTGTGATAGTCGGCCTCCGGATCGAAGCGGGCCTGATCCGGATCGAGAAACGTATCGCGATCATCCACAAAATGCTCAGTGGCATAGTGGACCCGCTGCTCATACGTCATGCCTTTGTACCGGTACTCAGCCGTCTCGTCGTCGAGCTTTTTCCGGTGCATCAAATCCTTGGTGATCCACTCCTGGCCGAACTCCGCCAGGTTGGCGTGGCAGGCCAGACATCCCAGAGACCGAAACAACTGACGACCGCGATCGACGTCGCCCTCCACGCCGTCCGGCTTGGCGATCGGCTGCCACTCTTTCGACAGCGTGAAAAGATACTTCGTCATGGCGGCCACTTCCGTCTCCGTTCGGAGCACGGGGTCCGGATCGGTCGACTCATGGGCGCTTTGGGCCCGGTTGTTCTCCTGGAGGAAGAAATGAGGCATCCACGTCGAAGGGCGGAACTTCTGCGGGAAAAAGACCCATTGCTGAACGAACTCGGGGGTCAGCTTGGACGCGACGTGCGTCAGGTCCGGACCCACTCGACGCGATCCGGGAAGGGCATCCACGTTATGGCAACTCACGCATCCGACCTCGGTGAAAAGGTATCGACCCAGATTGATGCGCGAACCCTGCCTTTCGCCTTCAAACCGGGCGATGTCGGTGATCTGACTGTGGCACTTGGTGCAGCCGGCCTGCGTGTATTTCGGAACCTGCATCGGCCGGTCCCAATAGTGAGCCACCATTTCAAACGTGGCGTTCGGAACGCCCAGGATCCGGAGGTAATACTCCTCGGCCCACTCCTCTTCGATCTCATGCGTCGGCGGCGAATGAGCTGCCAGAACGAAGTCGGTCTCCTGCGGGTTTCCGCCATGACAGGAGGTGCAACCCATCCTGGCCATCGGGTGGGGTGAACCCACGGAGACATACAGCTCCAGATCGGGATGGGCCAGAATCGGATGATTCAAGTTGATCGTCTTTCGATCGCTCAACTCCAGGTAGGTGTTGACCACCTTCAGCAGCGCGTCGAAGTATTCGTCCCGTTGAGACTCGCTCAGTTCATCCCAATGTTCGGTAACCCGACCGGCGGGAAGCTGCCCGCTCCCGGTCCATTCGGGCGGCGAAGGCAAGTCCAGTGGCTCATGCCCGTCGCGCTGCAGTTGTTCGTTGATTCCGGGAAGCGCTCGTTCCAGCTTTCGCGCCAGCGTTTGTTTTGAAAAGTCCGGATCGTCGATGGCTACGTGACAGGTCGTACACCGGTCGGTTGTGTAGCTGTCCAAATAGTTAAGCTGCTGTCGAACGTCATAGAGCACAAGCTGGTTGACCTGATGTCGGGCCGGCGTGTTCTTCGGGGCCACAAAATCCAGCATCGGCATGTTGATGATACCCCGAATGATCGGCAGTCCCGCCAGAAGCCCGGTTTCTTTCCACACGCCTCTGAATTCCCGATCTTTGCGCGCCGCGTCCTCCTGGATGGCCATCAGGTCCGCCAGTGCCTTCTCGGCCTCGCGCACCGGCCGTTCCAGTTCGCGAAGCCCTCGCTCCAGTTCAGCCTTCCTGTCCTCCCAAAGCTCCTTTTCCTTGAGAAGCCTTTCGACCTCGGTTTCCTCTTTGCGAAGCCGCTCCAGCGCTTCTTGGGTTCGGGCGTGTTTCGATCCGTATTGCTCCCGCGCCCTCTCGTACGTGTCCTTCGTAACGTCCAGGACCTGTTTGGCCCGGCTCCAGGGACCGTTCGCCTTGCGGAACGCAAGCTCTGATTCCGTAAGCTGCTGCTCCAACCGCTCCCGTGCTGCGCCGCTTTCGGCGGCCAACAGCGCTTCGGCGTTGTCCATGCTCTGTTGGGCGGCGCGGATTTCCTGCTGGCGCTCCTCGCGCATGGCGTCCAGGTAATCCAGATGCGCCAGTGCGGCCTTGCCTAGAAAGTATCGGTCCTGAAAGCCGCGCCACGGGCGATCGTAGTCCACGGCGATCATCCACAGGATCGACGCGGTCATCAGCACGCTGCTGATCGCGAACCAATGATTGAGCCGCTCACGAGGATACAATCGGTCTTCACTGACAGGCATGATATTTCACGACCAACAACAGCGGCGCGGTCCCGAGGTGCACCGCCCCTGGGGGCGCTGCCCCCGGGAGCGCCGCGCCCGCGCCTAGATATTCAAAAACCATTCCGTGATGCCGACGATGTAGTGCAGGTTGAGCGTCCATCGAAGCGCCATCTTGATCGGCATCAACAACATCACCAAAAGCAGGAACGACATGATGCTGAATCGGGCAAAACCCATCTGCTGATACAGCTTGCGGAAGAAAAGTCCGCGAAGAATCCAGGGACCCAGAATGAAGTATCCGGCGATCAGAAGAATCCCCGGTAGCTCCCGAACCAGAAAGTTCTTCGGAATCCCCAGGCCCATGATGTCGATCCAGAACAGATCACGCGGCTCCACGTTCAACAGGGCGGCTGGACGGTGCAGATCCCAATACTCGTAGGGACCGAAGAAGTTCCAGTTCGGCCCGCGCAGGAACGTGCCGAAGATGATCAACAACACCCAGAGAACCAGAAACCCCGCAAGGAACGTCGAGATCGCGAAAGGCCTCTCCTTGAACGTGTAGTACCCGTTGCCCCGGGGGTTCTTGTCGATATAGGGGATAGCGATCAACCCGACGACGATCAGCCCCGGAAACACGACGCCGGCCAACCACGGGTCGAAGTAGACCAGCATCTCCTGCAAACCAAGGAAGTACCATGGTGCCTTGGCGGGGTTCGGCGCGATGTTGGGATCAGCCGGTTGCTCCAATGGGGCCCGCAGAACGATCGCCCAAACCGTTAAGAACGCCGTGCACAAGACCAACGCAATCAGTTCGATGTACACCAGATCGGGCCAGACCAGAACCTTGTCATCCGCGCCCGCTTCGGTCAGCGGTCTGCCCGCTTCGATATTCTCATCGTTGATGGCCGCCTGACGAAACGCAAGCCAGATCACGAACGAAATCGCGAACATCATCATCACGATCGGAACGTTGTCCGCCTTCGTGACGATCTTGGCGAAGTTCTCGTCCATGCAGCTGGCCAAGAAAGCCAGCAGGCCCAGCGCCGCCAACGGCCCCGCCACCGCCGGCCGGGTCAGCGTCCGGTAGAACCGAAGGAAGATCACCAGCCCCAATACGCTCAGGATCATAAACCAATGGGGCTGGCAAACCGCGTTAATGAATTCCTTAACGCGTTCGATCATCGAAGTGGCGGCAAGAAGATGCGGCATCGATTTTTTCTACATAACTCCAAAACCGTGGTCTCAGAGCCTGTCCCATGAACCCTTGTGGCGCCGGTTTACCCTTGTGGCACCGGTTTTCAACCGGTGAAACGCACGGGTTACAAACCCGTGCCCCACCTGTTTGGGATAGGCTCCAAGCTGCGGCGCCGACCCTGACCCCGAGCAACGGCGTGGGGCCGATTGGCCCGCCTATTGACGGGTGCGGCGCACTCGCGCTTGGGGTGTGGCTCTCTGTCCTTCGTCATAACGGCCCGCTGATTCCACCGTCCTTGCGGATTCGCCAAAAATGTACAGCCAGCAGCACGGTCACAACCACCGGAATGAACACGCAGTGCAAGACGTAGAAGCGCAGCAGCGCCGCGGGGCCCACGAATGTGCCGCCCAGCAAACCGAACCGCGCATCATCGCCGGCGTGAACCAGAGGCACGCCCCCAATCTGGAGGAACGACGCCCCCGGGCCCTCAGACCCTACCAGCGGAGTCGCCCGGGCCATGTTGCTGCCGACGGTGATCGCCCACATCGCCAACTGGTCCCACGGCAGCAGGTACCCCGTGAAGGAAAGCAGCAGCGTCAGAACCAACAGGATCACGCCGACGCTCCAGTTGAACTCCCGAGGCGGCTTATAACTGCCCGTCAGGAAGACGCGCAGCATGTGCAGCCAGATGGTGATGACCATGGCGTGCGCACCCCATCGGTGCAACTCGCGAAGCAGACCCAGGGTTACATGGGCCCGCAATCCCTGGATGTCAAAATAGGCGTATTCGACCGTCGGGCGATAGTAGAACATCAACAGGACGCCGGTGACCACCTCCACCAGGAATAGGAAGAACGTCAACCCGCCCATGCACCAGGTGAACGAAAGGCGGATCCCGCTCTTGCGAATCGCCACCGGGTGAAGATGAAGAAACACATTGCTCAGGATCGCCATCGCTCGCGTGCGACGATCCCGAGGGATCCCGTGGCGAAAGATGCTGCCCCAGATCTGCCCTTCCCGCACCCATGTACCCAGCCGCGTCATGTCGATCTACATTCCCGGTGCCGAGGGCGAACAGCCGACTAACGAGCGCCGACCCTTTCGCCGGTCTCGAAGCCGTGCCTCAAGAAAAATTCGCCAAGGCGCCGTGCACTCTGTCCACACGGCGCCCAGCCGCCCTGCACTATGTTGAACTACGTTGAAAACGTGCCACAAGACTATCGCCGACCCGGGACCGCTTCCAAGCCGCCGCATATCCTGGAGCGGGAACCTTGCCACAGTCCCTGCTCGAATGTTTTTCTTTGACGCCGCCAAGCCCGCGCCGCAGTCCGCCGCCGTACTGTAGCGGGCTTCGTCGTCCCGTCCAGCCTGTTGGAGCACGTTTCAACGCAAGTGAGCGCGCCTGCTACACGGTGAGGAAGCTCCCCACCTGATTCCACTGGCCCAACTCGTGTTGGTATTTCTTGCTCTTGTCGACCACGACCAACCCGTCTTCGACAAAGATTCTGAACCGTTCCAGCGGGCGCGGCGTGGGGCCCTCGAAGTTGATCCCGCTTTGCTTAAATCCGCTGCCGTGGCAAGGACACTTGAACTTGCGATCATTCTCCAGCCAGTTCGGGATGCAACCCAGGTGGGTGCAAACCGTCGAGAGGGCTGCAAATCTATCGTCAAGCCGGATGATCCAGATATTATCTTTCTTGTGGTCCTCGTTGACCTGCCCCGGTTCCATGGCCACGTATTTCTCTCTGGGGCCGATGTGGACTCTGGGATCAGGCTCTTCCAACACGTTGGGCATCATAAACCGAGCAAAGGCCGGACCCGCGCTCACCGCGATGGTGCCGCCGAGAGAAACCCAACCGACTGTCAGCACAGCCTTGTTCACGAACTCGCGTCGCGAAACACCCTTTGCTCCCGGATCGGCCTTGTCCAACTCTCTGGCTGACTCCAATACCCGAGCGTAGCGGGCGTCGGGGGGAAGTTCGTTGAATGTCTTCTTGCCCAAGCTGTCCAACGCAGCCCTGGCGTTGCTGGTTGAACCGACGATAATGTCGCTGCCGCCGCGAGCGGTCACGGCCTGGAGCAGTGCGTGGATCGCGGGATCTACCGGACCCTCGGGCGCCTCGGGAACCGTCTTGCGGCTCAGCGCCGCGATGGCTGCATCGGCTTCGGAAGTCGGCGCTTCCGGCGATGCCGACTTTTCGGTGTCAGCCGCCTTCGCAACCGGCTCTTCGGCACTGACTTCCACGCCCGTGGTCTCGAACTTGATGACGTCCACCGGACATTCCTCGGCAGCCTCGACGATCTTCTCCGCCTCGACGACCTGCGCCACGGTCTTGTGATACTCCTCCGTCGCGGCGGTCAACTGGGCCAGGCGCACAGCGACGGCCTCGGGGTCCATGCT
>JADFMZ010000424.1 GCA_022563615.1 Planctomycetota bacterium | reverse complement strand
GACGGTGTTTCCGCAGCTCGGCAGTTTGGGGCCGTGGCTGGCGGCGTCTGGGTTGATCGTGGCGACGGGTGTATTCATGTGGTTCCGTTGGCACAGTCGGGCGTGGATGAAGATCGACCTGTTCAAGGCCGACAAGGGGGCGCCGCCGCGCGATGGTGAACCGCAAATGGAAGGCACGGGCGCATCGGAGGTCGCTCAGCCCGCAGGTTGAATTCGTGGATTTCGGCGCGACCCTGGTTGGCGCGCGAACAGGCAAACCCGACATGGGCCAACGAACACTACGACTGGCGGTCTTGATCTCCGGCGGCGGACGAACGCTGCTCAATCTGCACGAGCAGATCCGGACGGGGAAGCTCAACGCGCGGATCGAGGTTGTGGTCAGCTCACGCGGTGACGTACGCGGAGTGGAGCGCGCCCGCGAGCTGGGTTTGCCAACCGTGATCGTGAATCGTCGGCCGACCGGACGCTTGGCCACGCCAGACAAAGCCACGCGGGGGGGGTTCGACGATCGCATCACCGAGGCGGTCGCCGGGGTCGATCTGGTTTGCATGGCGGGTTTTCTATCCTTGTGGCGAATTCCCGACGAGATGAGCGGACGGGTGATCAACATGCACCCGGCCCTGTTGCCGGAGTTCGGCGGGCCGGGGATGTATGGGCGTCGGGTACACGAGGCGGTGCTGGCTGCAGGGAAGGCCGAGTCCGGTTGCACGGTGCACTTCTGCGATAACGAGTACGACCACGGCCCGATCATTCTGCAACGCAAGGTTACGGTTCTGGCTGGCGACACCTCGGACACGCTTGCGGCCCGCGTCTTTGAGCAGGAGTGCATCCTCTACCCGGAGATCCTCCAGTTGTTCAGCACCGATCGGGTACGTCTTGTGGAGGGAAAGGTCAGCATCACATCAGAGCCTGTCCCATGAACCCTTGTGGCTCAGGGTTTCTACCGGTCAAATGTACGTGTCAGCAACACGTACCACACTAGGAACTCCTAACAAGACCGAGCCGCAGGCTTCAGCCTGCGCGAACATCGTAGTGCCGTGGGCGCTTCGAAACACGTTTTGCTAGAAGCTCTACTAGGAAATTCCCCAAGAACCCGTTAAGGAATTACTTCCGGTGAGGACCGGACGTATCCTTCTAAGGAAGTTCTAGAAGCACAGAATTGGGGAAACAAGACTTCTACGGATTCCAAGCTCACTGTGTTGGCGTCCCAAAAGTGCACTGCACACCCTCCGAGAATCCTTCGGCTTCGATGCCGAACGCATGGTCAAACCGCGCCCGGTAGTTTTCCCAGGCAATGCAAGAGGTAAGCTCCACAAGCTGCCGATGATCGAATTCGTTGCCAAGCCGGACAAACAGCTCGTCTGGCACATCGACGGGGGTGTTTGTCATCACAACCGTGTATCGGAGCACCATGCGTTCCAAGTCCGTGAGCACGGGGCTCGTTTCGAATTCGTGCAGTGCTTGGAGCTTGTCATCGGTCAAACCCTGCTGCCTGCCGACCGCAGAACCGATATCGACTCAGAATGGGCAACCGATCATCATGGCGACTTTGACCTGGGCCAGCGCCTTGAGTTGCGCCGGTACGGTCTTGGCGGCCTCCTGCCCCAATTCCATATGGGCCAGCGCTCGTAGCAGGCGTGGGTGATGGGCGTTGATCTTGATCGGCATGATAACTCGACCAAGCTTTCGCTTGGTCATGAAATAGGCAATCCGCGTGAAGAGGCTAGCTTCCTTGGGTTCGACGCCTGGGATTCGCGCCATGGTCAATTCCTTTCAGCCATGTTCGGGCAGAGAACCTGCTCTTGCGAAACACAAAACCCAGATCTTCAAGACCGGCGATCTTGAAAGACCTCATAGGGCCGCCCGATTATGCGGGCGAACCACGCCGTTGCCAACCGGCCCGAACATCCGCCAGCCTGAGGGAAAGTCTTTCTCGATACCCCGGTCAAAAAACACCCTCGGCAATAAAGCTGCGGACCCTATTCCAACGCCCTGCAGACCGCCGCATAATGTGCAAAACTATAGGCTAGACAGCCTGGTAGCATGCCCCATGAAATCACAGGGCGCTAGACATGTGTGTTACGTGCTCTAGCGATGTTGATGTGGTTCGGTCAGCAAGTACCGGCAAGAACAGGGTTCTTCGCGCCTCAGACGAACTGGGCTGCCAGGACTCGAACCTGGAACCTTCTGATCCAGAGTCAGACGTTCTACCAATTGAACTACAGCCCAATAGACGGCGCCGATCCGTCGCAATCGACGTTTTTCGCGGCGCACGCGACGATTCTAGGGTTCTGCATACCTGAGGTCCAGCGTCGTCGATATGGCCAGTTGAGGACCGGTTGGCTTTGATCAAGAGCCGTTCTTGTTGGGTTGGTGTTGCTACCGTCTCGACGCCGTTTTCCGGATACCGGTAGGCGCAAAATATAGCGGGCTAGAGGCGTAAACCTCTAGCCCGCTGCCGTATCCCGCGTCGGAGCGCTCCCCCCTTGCCGCTCTGCTCCGTGCCTTACGCAGCGTCGGGATCCGGTTTTACAGTAGCGCCAGGATGTTGGAGGCCTGCTGGTTGACGAGGGCCAGCAACTGGATGCTGGACTGAATCAACACGGTCTGCCGGTTCAGGTTGGCGGTGGCGACGGCGAAGTCGGTATCGCCGATGACGCTGGCCGCCTCGCTCAGCCCGGTTTGAGCCGCCTGAAGCGAACGGATGGCGCTGCCGACCTGGAATTTCTGGAATCCACCGATGCGCCCACGAATGCCGGCCACCTCGCTCATGGCCTCGCTG
>JADFMZ010000423.1 GCA_022563615.1 Planctomycetota bacterium | reverse complement strand
TGGGTTTTTGCAACACCCACCCATGGCGATGCCTTTGCAAAACTATCTCGACCTATAAGGGCCGTGCTACTATACGCCCTCGCCCCCGCCGCCTAGCGACGGGAAAAAGGGCAAAAGTCGAGCTTAGAGCAAGCTCTATTTTTCTGTAGCGGTCCAACGACCGTTGTTTCCGGGAGGTTTTCCCGAAATGGCGATACGCAATTGTTGAGAACGCTGTAGCGTAGTCACTCATGGCACGGTTTGAACCGGTATTGTTACGAAATCGCGGCGTGGAGAACGTGACCGCGCTGCGAGTCTATGAGTCGCGCGGGGGCTATCAGGCGGTCCGCAAGGCGCTGAAGATGTCGCCCGATGAGGTCGTGGAGGAGGTTAAGAAGGCGAGCCTTCGGGGCCGGGGCGGCGCGGGATTTCCAGCCGGGGTGAAGTGGGGTTTCCTGCCGAAGGACCGAAAGCGGACGCTCCTGTGCGTGAACGCCGACGAGTCCGAACCGCCGACGTTTGCCAACCGCGTATTGATGGAAACGGATCCGCATCAATTGATCGAAGGAACGATCATCGCCGGCTACGCAACCCAAGCGCAAATCGCCTACATCTACCTACGCGTCGAGTTTCATGAGCAGTTTCATATTCTTCAAAAAGCGATCGACGAAGCCTACGAAGCGGGCTATCTCGGCAAGAAGGTCTTCGGCGAAGAGTACAGCCTGGAATGTTACATCCATCGCGGCGCAGGGGCTTATGTTTGCGGGGAGGAGACCGGACTGATCGAGTCTATCGAGGGCAAACGCGGCTGGCCCAGAATCAAGCCGCCCTTTCCCGCCATCGAGGGCTTGTTCCGGCAGCCGACCGTCATCAACAATGTCGAGACGCTCTGCTGCGTGCCGCACATCATTGAACGCGGGGCGGATTGGTTCACCAGCATCGGCCCGGAGCACAGCGCGGGGCCCAAGCTGTTTTGCATCAGCGGACCGGTCAACGCGCCCGGGTGTTACGAGGCGGCCATGGATATCACCGTCCGCGATCTAATCGAGCGCGACGACATGGGTCGCGGCATGGTGGCGGGCAAGACGGTCAAGGCTGTGCTGCCCGGCGGCGCCTCGATGGGCATCCTCTCGGCGGATGAGCTCGACATGAAAATGGATTTCGAGGATCCGCGCAAGCACGGCTTGCTCGGGCTCGGCACCGCCGCCGCGGTCGTGATCGACCAGGAAACCGACATGCGCATGGTGCTTCGCAACCTGGCGCGCTTTTACGGCACCGAATCGTGCGGTCAGTGTACGCAGTGCCGCGAGGGGACCGGCTGGATGTACAAAATCGCCACGCGCATCGCCGAAGGCGCCGGACGGATCGAGGATTTGGACCTGCTCATTGAAACCGCCCGCAACATGGGCATGATGCCCGGTTTGAGTATTTGCGGACTGCCGGACGGGGCGACCTACGCGATCGAGACGATCATCAAGAAGTTTCGTGCGGAGTTGGAAGCGGCCATTAACGCCCAACCGCCGGGTCGAGCGGAGGCGGTATTGAGCGTGCTGAATTGAGGTAGGATATGGGGATGGTGACCGCCAAAATAAAGCCAAGACAACGAACGCGCGATGCCCGGTGCTCGCGCATCGTTGGCCATCGCAACCTGCTCGGTGTCAGGACGCTGGAGGTGCTGGCGCTGGAGCCGGTTCTTACATTCATGTTGATGCGACGAGTTTCCTGATGCCACGGATCACGATTGACAACCAGACCATTGAGTGCCGCGACGGGGTTCCCGTGCTGCAGGCGGCCTTGGAGGCCGGGTGGGAAGTGCCGCACTACTGCTACCATCCGGGCCTGAGCGTGGTGGCCTCGTGCAGACTTTGCCTGATGGAAATGCAGATGCCCCACCCCAAGACCAGGGAGATGGGCTGGTCCCCCAAGCTGGTCCCCTCGTGCCAGACGCCGGCCCGTGACGGCCTGGTGGTCCGGTTCGACTCGGAGAAGGTCCGGGACAGTCAGAAGGATTGCATGGAGTTTTATTTGCTTAACCACCCGCTGGATTGTCCGGTCTGCGACCAGGCGGGCGAATGCTACCTTCAGGACTACAGTTTCCGGTTTGGCCAGGCGGAGTCGCGTATGGTGGAGCCGAAGCTCCAGAACCCGAAGAAGGACATCGGGCCGAAAACGCTGCTGTATCAAGACCGTTGCGTGATGTGCTCGCGCTGTGTGCGGTTTGCGGATGAGATATCGGGTACGCATGAGCTGTGCATTGTCAATCGAGGCTCGCGGTGCGAAATCGACGTCTTCCCCGGCCTGCCGCTGGATAACCCCCTGCAGGGCAACGTCGTTGATCTCTGCCCGGTGGGATGCCTGCTGGACAAGGACTTCCTGTTCAAGCGCCGCGTCTGGGAGCTGAGCAAGACGCCGTCGATCTGCGGCGGGTGCGCCACCGGCTGCTCGATCTGGATCGATCATGCCGATGAGCGGATCTACCGGCTCCGGCCGCGTTTCAACCCGAACGTGAACGACTGGTGGATTTGCGACGAGGGTCGGTTTGGCTTTAAGTACGTGGATGACCCGAAGCGCATTACGTCGCCGAAGGTTCGGCGCGGAATTGAACAAACAACGCCCGATTGGGAGGACGTACCTCGGATCGTGCGAATCCGATTTGAAGAGCATGTAAAGGAACACGGGGCCGATCAGGTTGCAGCCATGCTCTCGCCGTTCATGGCTTGCGAGGAGGCGTGGCTGCTGATCCAGTTCATCCGTGAGGTCGCGCCCCAAGCGTCGCTGGTGATGGGTCCGGTCCCCATGGAGGGGGAAGA
>JADFMZ010000093.1 GCA_022563615.1 Planctomycetota bacterium | reverse complement strand
CCGCCCGACGATGGATACTCCAAGAGTGGTGGCGCAACCAACAATAATGAAAAGTTTCCAAGACATGGCCCAGCGGCGTCTCATGGTTGCGAACTCATCCATTCACCCGTTACATTGTAGCGGACCGAAGAAACGAGGTCGAACGGAACCCACGGTGAGTGGTTCGCGCAATGTTCATACGAGATTTCGACCACCGTCGATGGGGATGGTTTGGCCGGTGATGTAATCGCCGGACTCCGCCAGAAAGCGCACCAGACCCGCCACTTCTTCGGGACTGCCCGCGCGCCCGAGTGGAACCCGCCGTTGCAGCTTCTCACGAAGCGCTGGGGAATACGAGTCGGGAAACACTGCGATCCCGGGGGCGACCGCGTTAACCTGAACCTTCGGCGCAAAGGCTCGGGCCAGGGCTTTGGTCATGGCTGCAAGCCCCGCCTTGGAAGCGCAATAGGCAAGATGTTCGGGCCAGGGGCGTTCCACGCAACCATCGCCCAGATTGATGATTTTGCCCAGTCCGCTCGCGCCCAAATAGGTTCGCGCATGATGCGACAACGCCATCGGCGCAAGGAGGTTGATCCGTAGCATCCGCGTCCACAGAAGAGGGTCGAAACCTTCGAGGGTGTCCGCCGTATCGGTCAAAAAGATCGAGGCGTTGTTCACCAGCACGTCCAATCGCCCCAACGCATCGACGCTCCGGTCCACGATGGTCGGCCAACTGGACGCATCCTCAAGATCACCCGAAATGATAACGGCACGCCGGCCGATCTTTTCAATCTCAGACGCCAGATCTTCGGCTTGCAAGCGGGATTGGTGATAATGGATTGCGATGTCGCAGCCGGCGTGTGCGAGCTCCAACCCGATAGCCCGCCCCACACGCACCGCTCCACCAGTCACCAGCGCCACCGTACCCTCAAGCTTCATCGATTGGCCTCTTGTACACCACCACACCTCAATTTGCGGGTGAAGGGCAGCGCTATGTTGTCGTGTGCCACTGCTTTCAAGCAGTGCCCTCGGCGGTTTTCGTGCGATTGGCGCCCTGCGAGCAGTTTGTGCACTGCTCAAGAGCAGTGGCACACCCGCAAGACGACGCCAAACGCCTGCTTCGGGCTATGGGTTTTCCTCATCTTCGAGCTCTGCGGGAAGCTTGTGCATAGCCCACAAGTCGCGGGTATCCGAGGGGGGAGGGCGCTTCCGTTCGATCGCCGCCCGATATCGACGGGTGACGCGTAGCAAGACATACCCGCCGATTGAGAACACCAGCACCATAACCAGCGCCGTCAATAGAAAAAACGTAAGCGTCCGGGCCGCCTTTGAGTCCTTCGCACCCTGGACATCGGTCTCATGCTGAGTTTCAGCGTTCGCAAGGGCATCGCGGTGTGCGAGGGCCTCAGCTTGGGCATGGACAGGCACCCAATTTCGATAGAACCAACTGCCCCAGGCCCAGAACAAGAGCAAAAATCCCACGGCGAGAATCGAAAATCCCACCCTCGTGCGGTACTGCTCGGAATTTGGGCTGCCTAACATGGCTCTACGAATCTCCGGCCCAAGGGCAGTCGGCGCGAGGATTGGATTGATCGTGACGGCCTAGCTCCTCCAGCAATCGCCGCTGTTCATCGGTCACCGCCTTGGGTACAGCGATGCGGATGACGACGTATTGATCGCCTCGCCGATCACTGCCCGGCTTTCGAACGCCGCACCCCTTGAGCCGCAGCCTGGTTCCGCCGGGCGTCCCCGGCGGCAGCGTCAGCGTAGCCGGGCCGTCGATCGAAGGCACTTCGATTTTCGCGCCCAGCGCCGCCTCGGTTACGCTCACCGGAACGTCCACGTAGATGTCGGCCTTGCGACGCGTGAAATAGGGGTGAGGCTTGATGGTGCAGTTCAAATACAAGTCTCCGGGAGCCTGGCCGTTACCACCTGGCACCCGCCCCCGAAGGCGTAGCCTCTGCCCCTCCTCCACCCCCGGGGGAACCTTGACGTCGATGGTTTGCAGTCGCCCGCCGGCGCCGGAGCGAAGTTTCAGGGTCAGGGTCGTACCACGAACAGCCTGGTCGAAGGAAAGCTCAACGGTCTGTTCCAGATCAGGCGTGCGTTGCGACGCGGCTTGAACCCTCGAGGGTCCCCGCCCCTGTCCCCGACGACCAGACTGACCTCCGAACAACTCCTCGAAGATGCTGGATCCACCAGCCCCGCCGCGGAAGACCGAAAACAGATCCTCCAGATCTTCCCGTCCCACCGTGGAACCACCCCACTGGTATACACGTTGCCCGCTGGGACGGGTGTCCCACTGTCCCACGCCCACTTCGCCGAAACGGTCGAACTGGTCGCGTTTCTTGGCGTCGCTGAGCACGGCGTGAGCGTGCTGTACCTCTTTGAACTTGGCCTCGGCTGAAGCGTTGCCGGGGTTTCGATCAGGATGATACTTCTTGGCCAGCCGGCGATAGGCCCGCTTGATCTCGTCTGTTGACGCGGAACGGGTAACGCCAAGGATTTCGTAGTGGTCGCGTTTGCCCGACATAAGAAGCCTATTGGTCCTTCAACGACACGTTCCCAGGGTCATCTTTCGGCGGCGCCTGTCTGATCCCGCGCATGATCGTTATCATGCCAATTCGTCAGTTTATTGTACGAGCCCCCTGGGGCGTCAGGCAAATGGAGACCGGGGCATGACGACTTCCTATCGGCTTTGCGTGTATGCGATCATATTGACAGCCGTGGCGATCACTTTCGGGTGTGAGAAGGCCAGTACCTCAACCCCGGCGGATTCCGCCGTGCTCAGCCAAGGGCCTCCTGATGTCGAGGCAGCCAAGATCGCCCGGGCACCAGCCTCCGGTGCGTCGGCATCGGGCGTTGATGCCGCCGGAACTGGAGAGAAGCTGCGGCTTACCGGCTTGACCATGACGGTGCCGCAAGGTTGGGTTCCCTTGCCTGTCCAAGAGGGGCCCATGGCGGCCAAGAGCGTGTTCGCCCTGCCCCGAGCAGACGGTGATGAAGAGGACGGCATGGTCCGCATCACACACTTCCCCGGGATGAAGGGCATGGATAAGGCCAACATCGACCGTTGGCTTGCACAGGTGGGCCAAGCCGACGGCACACCCTCCACCCGCGACGACGCGGATATCAAGGTGATTGAAGCGGGCCACGTTCGACTCACGTTGGTCGATGTAAGCGGAACCGTTAAGGCGACCATGCGGGCAACGCCCAAGCCCAACAGCCGGATGATCGCAGCCATCGTCGATCATCCACAGGGGCCACACTTCGTCGTCGCAACCGGCAGCATCGGGACGATTCAAAAGTGGGAAGGCGCCATCCAGGCCTTTCTGAACAGTGCGACCGCTGACTAATCACACAATAAGATCATCCGTTTGTCTTGTAGAGAAGGACCGTATCGCAACAACTCTTGCGGCGTTGCGCATCGTCTTGTGAGTGTGCCACTGCTCTTGAGCAGTGCCCAAACTGTTGCGCAGGGCGCCAACCGCACGAAAACCACCATGGCACTGCTTGAAAGCAGTGGCACACGAGACCATGCGCCATCCAGGCCTTTCTGGACAGTGCGACCGCCGACTGATCGCAATAGGAGATCAGCCATTTGAAAAGAAGGAGGGTATCGCAACAACTCTTGCAACATCGCGCGTCGTCTTGCGGGTGTGCCACTGCTCTTGAGCAGTGCACATACGGCACGGAACCCACCGTAGACACTGCTTGAAAGCAGTGGCACACGACACCTTGTCAGTGCCCGCCACTCACACCTTAAGTTTAAGTGTGCTGCTCACGGCCTTCCATATCCTCCGCCTCCCGGTGTTTCGATGATTAGACGATCCCCCGGTCCGACGTGCACGATTGCGGCTGGACCGAGGACTTCCTCCTCCGACGTCCCGGCGCGGCGCAAGACGTTTCTTCCGGCTGCGCCGCTCGAACCTCCTTCGAGCCCGTATGGTCGAGTCAAACGCCGCTGAGTCAGGATCGAAACCTCGAGGGGTTCAAGAAACTCAATTTCCCGAACGACGCCACACCCTCCCCGGTAGCGACCGGCGCCGCCCGAACCGCGACGAATGGCGAAACGAACAAGCCGTAGCGGGTATCTCGATTCGAGCACTTCGGGATCGGTAAGGCGGGTATTGGTCATGTGCGTGTGGACGGCATCGGCGCCGTCGAACTCCGGCCCGGCGCCTGCTCCACCACAGATTGTCTCGTAATAACCGAACCGGTCATTGCCGATCGACAGATTGTTCATCGTCCCTTGACTGGCGGCCACCGCGCCCAGCGCTCCGAGCACGGTATCGACCACTCGCTGCGACGTTTCGACGTTTCCGCCGGCTACGGCGGGGCATCTCGACGGATCCGCGTTGCCCGGCGGGTTCAGGAAGCATTCCGGCAGGATCAGCTCGATAGGGGCCATCATGCCTCCATTAAGAGGAACGTCCTCGTCGATCAGACAACGAAGGCAGTACAACAATGCGCTGGACACGATGGCCCGATTAGCGTTGAGATTGCCGGACACCACGGCGCCGGTCCCCGTGAAATCAAATCGGGCATGATCGCCGTCAATCGTCACCGCCAGTCGGATCGGCGTCCCGTCGTCCATACGGTCCTCAAACCGGTGTGTTCCGCTGGGCAGCCTGGCGATGGCGGCGCGCATTTGGGCTTCCGATGCCGCCTGGATGTGGCGCATGTAGCTATGCACGACGTCCAGCCCATATCGGGCGATCATCGCCTGGAGTTCCTGCACTCCGGTCTGGTTGGCTGCGACCTGAGCGGCGATGTCGGCCAGGTTCTCATCCGGCGATCGCGAGGGAAAAGGCGCCTCCGTCAGCAAGGCCCGCAGTGGATCGTGTTGCGGCTGACCGTTGTGCATCCAACGAAACGCCCGGATCACCACGCCCTCTTGAGCCAGACACGTCGAGTCGGGCGGCATCGACCCGGGCGTTGTGCCCCCGATCTCGGCGTGATGCGCCCGGCTGGCGACGAAGAAAAGAACGCCCGAGTCTGTGGAGCGCGGTTCAAATGGTGCAGCACCCTTGGGGCGTGGGGCGCCGGCATCGGGCCGGTGGGCTTGGTGCACCGGGGTGATAACGGTTACATCGTTGAGGTGCGATCCTCCCCGGTAGGGATCATTGGTAACGTATACATCTCCGGGCTCGAAGGAGCCGACATCTTCCATCAGGGCCTTGACGCATTCTGCCATGGCTCCGAGGTGCACGGGAATGTGCGGCGCGTTGGCCACCAAGTCACCCTCCGGCGTGAAGATGGCACAGGAGTAATCGAGTCGCTCTTTCACATTCGTAGATAGGGCGGTCCGCTGCAGGACCGTGCCCATCTGCTCAGCCGTAGCGGCGAACCGGCGGTGAAACAGTTCGATTTGGATCGGATCCGCTTTCGTGGAAACCGTTTCACGCTCTTTGGCCGACTTGGAGGCCGTGAGAATCAGATCGCCGCTTGCGCGCAACGTCGCTTGCCATCCCTCATCCACGACAATCGTGCTGGTTGCTTCAATCACAATGGCCGGGCCGGTCACTTTCTGCCCGCTTTGCAATTCGTCTCGCATGTACATTGGGACAGACCGGCGCCGGCCATGGACGACCATCTCCGTGGTCCGCACTTGAGGCGCGGCAGCGCCGGCTTCAAGAACCGCTTCCAAAACGGGCGAAGGGGATCCACCGCTGAGTTCGACGCGCAACACTCGGATCTCAATGTTCCGGTCGGTATGGACATAACCGTATAGCTGCCGGTGCATCCTCTCAAAATTGACGCGAACCTGCCCGAAAGGCCCGGCCGGCACCGTGATGGTCGTTCCCTGATCTCGGTAACACAGGTCCATAGTGCGGACCGGCTTCATCCAATAGGCCGCTTCGACACCGTCTTCGCCAAGCGCCCGTTCCAGCGATCGCGTCATGGACTCGAAAAGGGGCTCGACGGCTGAAGCGGCGTCTTCGTCCAGGACGCGGCGCACACTTTGTTGCTCGATCCGCTTCAGGTCAGCCACGCCGATGCCCAATGCGCTGAGCACGCCGGCCAGGGGGCTGCACAGCACGCGGGAGATGCCCAGCATCTGCGCCAGCGCGCAGGCATGTTGGGCGCCCGCCCCGCCGAACGTCACCAGGACGTAGTCCCGAACGTCGTATCCCTTCGCCAGCGAGATGCGTTGGATGGCTGACGCCATGTCGGCATTGGCGATTCGGATGAACCCCTCAGCCAGCTCAACGGACGACAACGATGAACAGGACTCTTTGTTGACATGGTCGCGGAGGCGCAACAGCCGGCGCTTGACGATGTTACGATCGAGACGAAACGGGAAATAGTCGGGGACGACGCGACCGAGAAAGACATTCATGTCGGTAACGGTCAGCGGCCCGCCTCTACCGTAGCACGCCGGTCCGGGGTCGGCCCCGGCGCTGTCCGGTCCGACGGTCAGCTTTTGGCCGTCAAACCGGCAGATGCTGCCTCCGCCGGCCGCTACCGTCTCGATCGCCAGCATCGGCGTCTTGACCCGCACGCCGGCTTGGACCGTTTCATGCCGGTACTCGAAGCCGCCGGGTGGCGGGTCGAACCGCGACACGTCGGTGCTCGTACCGCCCATGTCGAAACCGATGCCCTGGTCAAACCCCGCCTTTCGAGCAACGTGCACACAGCCGACCACGCCGCCCGCAGGCCCGCTGAGGATCGTGTCCTTGGCCGATACCCGCAGGGCGTCCACCAATCCGCCGGCGCTGGTCATCAGTTGCAGGCGGGCGTCGGGCATCGCTCGTCGTAGCGACGTCACGTATTCACGAAGAACCCCGCTGAGGTACGCGTCCACAACCGTAGTGTCACCGCGTGACACGAACCCCTCCATCCGGGCCACTCGTGAGGACACGGAAACGTGCTCAAACCCCACCTTTTCGGCGATCCGGGCCACGATCTCCTCGTGCCGGGGATTGACGTGGGCGTGCAGCAAACAAAGAGCCACCGATTCGACGCCCTCTCGACGAAGCTCGCGCAGTTGTTGGAGGACTCGATCTTCGTGTACGGCGCGAAGAATCTCGCCGTCTGCGCCGAGCCGCTCGTCGATCTCGACGACCCGCGCGGTTAGTTCCTGCCGTTTGCGGATGTGTAGTTTGAACAGTTCGGGTCGCTCCTGATGGCCGATCTTCAAGACGTCACCAAACCCCTTCGTCGTGACCAGGCCCACCTTCGCGCCTTTCCGTTCGAGCAGGGCGTTGGTAGCACGGGTGGTGCCGAGGCGAACCAGGATCGGACCGATCGGCTCGTCCAACCGCAGTCCCATCAAGAAACGAATCGCAATGATCGGGGCGTCCTGGCCGCTGGACAGCTCGAATGCGAGCCCCGGATCGCCTGTGGAGTCCCCGGCAGCAGCCGATCCGACGGCTTGAATCGGCGGATCGATGTGGAAGCGCCCCGTCGAAGTGTCAAAACGTGTTACCCGGGGGTAAGAGGTTGGATCGGAGCCCGAGGGAGCATCCCCTGTAGGGTTATGGTTCGCGTTCGCGCGGGCTGAAGCCCGCGGCTCAGCCTGCGCTAGCAGACGAACGGAATAGCCGATCCAGAAGTCGGCCGGGTCGCCAATCCGGCTGCGATCGACCAAACAATCGGGCGTCGAATCCGGCGCGGCGAGACCGCGCACGACGCCGCTGCTAAGCAGTTTGTACGTCAGCAGTCGCCCGTCAGGACGAAGGGCGACGACATCGGTAAACGTTCCTCCGACGTCGATGAAGAACTGCCATTGTTGGTCGTTCATGCGACCCGCGAATGGTTGATGGCCGATGGTCGAATGGATTCAGACGACGGCATCTGTCTATCATCTTTCAACGCCGATCGACAATCGCCCGTCAGCCTTTGCCGTGGCACTGCTTGTATTTCTTGCCGCTGCCGCATGGGCAAGGGTCGTTTCGGCCGACCTTGGGTTTGTCGCGGCGGATGGTCTCGACCTTGGCATCGACGTTCTGGGAGCGCATGGCCGCCTGTTGATCTGCCACGGCGCCGGAAAAACCCGCCCCGGTCGAATCCGCGTGTTGGAGCTGCATCGGCGTGCGGCCGGCGGGAGCAGGACGCCCCGCCGCATCGCCACCCTCGTCGTCGCTCGTGGCCTGTATCTTGAAGATCAGGTCCGTGACCCTGGCGGCGATGCGCGACCACATTTGAGTGAACAGCTCGCGTCCCTCGATGGCGTATTGGCTTTGCGGGTGAGTTTGATCTCCGCCCAGCGGCCTCTGCATGATGGCGTGCTTGAGGTGGTCCATCTCCAACAGATGGTCCTTCCAAGCCTGATCGTAGATCCGAAGCAACACATACTGTTCGAGCCGGGTCAGCTCCCAGCGCAGCCATTCCCGCCCCTGGGCGACCAAAGCTTGTTTCAGATCGCCGTCGAGTTGTTCAAAACGCTGCTGGTTCCATGCGCGTCCGAAGCGCTCGCTGGCCCATTCGATGACCGCTTCCCGGTCGCTCTCCGAAATGTGCCGGTCGATCTCCTCCTCCAACCGACTGTCGAAAAATTCCCGATTGAGCTGCAGGAGCGACTTCTGCACGTCCGTTCGTGACCGGCCTTGCACCTCCTCCATCGACCAACCGACGTTGAACTTGGCGTTGGTCCACTGTGCGATCATTGCCGCCGAGGCCGCCGAACAGCCGGAATCCCGGCTTTGCACCGCTGGGTCAAAGGCTTGCAGGACGCACCATTCTACGGGATAGGCGATCTCGCGCTGGCGGTACGCCTCTCGAACGCGATCCAGGAACAGATCCTTGACCTCCTCCCGAGGCTGATCCATCACCTCATCCATCTGCACGCTGATGTTGAATTTCATTCGCGCCCAGTCCGCTAGCGCGCGAGATGGGTATTGCGCGTCCAGGAACATGGCAATGGGTTCCAGATCGACCCGGCGGAAATGCTCGTCAGCCGCCTGACACAAAGCCTCTTCAATGTCCTTCGGTTCCATCTTGCGCATTTGGTTTTGCGTCATGGAGACCTTGAAGAGTCGCTGGGCCCACTGGAGCAACCCGCCGACATCCCACCGGTTGGGCGGCTCCTCCGGATCGATATACTCTCCGAGCGAGGTCCGAATGGCATCGTGGGCTTCATCAATCGCCTTGGTGGTGACGCTCTGTTTGGCGGTATCGAGATCATCCACGTTGATCGCATCCTCGTTGAGGTTGACTTCGAGGTTGGTTCGACACCATTCGGCGATGCACCGCCGGGCGAAGTTCCCGCTCAAATGCTCATCCACGGTGGTGTGGATCGTGCGGTCGATAGTATCAAAAATCAGGCCGGGCAGGTCGTGCTCTTCGAGGATGCGCTGGCGAGCGGTGTAGAACTCCTTCCGTTGGAAGTCCATCGGCTCGTCCCATTCGAGCAGGTGCTTGCGCGTGGAGAAGTTGCGCTCCTCGACCTTTCGCTGGGCCCGCTCGATCCCCTTGGTCAAACGCTTGTCCTCGAGGCTGGTGCCGTCGGTGAAGCCCAGCTTCTCCATCATCTTGAGCATCCAGTCCGGCATGAACATCTTGAGCAGGTCGTCCTCAAGCGAGAGCGAAAAACGGGACGATCCGGGATCACCCTGCCGGCCAGCTCGACCGCGTAACTGGTTGTCGATGCGGCGCGCCTCGTGCCGCTCGGTGCCGATGATGTGCAGGCCGCACGGGGCGTTCAGCGCGCAAACCTTGCGACCTAAAGCGGGGAACCGTGAGTCGATCTTGGGCTTGTAGCAATGCGCACAGTTCG
>JADFMZ010000092.1 GCA_022563615.1 Planctomycetota bacterium | reverse complement strand
CTGCGGGAGGGTGACGCGCACCATAGCAAGACCCATGCCCGTCCCATCGGGCCGCGTGGAGAAGAAAAAGTTGAAGGCCTTTTCGATCTGGGAAGGCACCATGCCGGCGCCTTGATCGATCACTTGAATGCGTAGCCGTTGGCCGGATCGGTCTGCCGTCGTCACTTCGCCGCGAAGGATCACTTCGGCATTGGCGGCGCTGTGACGCGCGGCGTTTTCGATCAGTTCGGCCAGCGCGTAGGCCAACTCGTCTCGATCGACGTACCAGCGCGCTTCGTGGCTGCGATCGTCAATGGTCACGCTGATCTTTCCCTCAGCCAGAGCAGGAAGCGCGTGGGCCTTGGCGGTGAGGGCCACCTGGCGGAACGTGGACCATTCGCGACGCAGTTCCTGGGGTCGGCTGAACTCGAACAACTTTTTGATTCGCTCCTCCATTCGATCCGCCTGTCGCAACAGATCCTGAATGATCGATTCAAGCTGTTCGCGGCTGACGTTGCGCTCCCCGGCTGCCCGGCAACGGGCGCGCATGGCAGCCACCGGATTTCGCAGTCCATGCGCGACGTTGGTGCACACCTCGCCGATGGCGCTCAGCTCACCTGCCTTGAGCAGAGCGGCTTGATGGGCGGCTAGTCGGGTAGCCATCGCCTCCAGCCGGCGAGCCAGTTGCGCAAGCTCATCGTCCCCTTTCAGGGGTATCGCCTGCTCGAACCTACCCGCTCCGATCGCATCGGCTGTGGATTTGAGCAATTCGATCGGCTTGACCAGTTGGTCGCGGATCATCATCGCGTACACCAGGAACAGCACGAGCGACAACGAGCAGGAAATCCAGATGGCCTGCTGCGCCAGAAGATTTTTTTCCCTGGCCGTCGCGATCGAGTCATGCTCGGTGCGCAGGTAGAGGTTACGAAGCGATGACAAGTTCTTTTCCGCAACGCCGACGGCCTCGTCGATCGACAGGGTCGCACCAGAGCCGGGATCAGCGCCTCCAAGCGCGACGACCGCGCGTCGCACGTTGCTCCACAGCTTGCGCTCCTCATCCCGCGTGGACAGACCCATCCGCGTGTCGATGTCATGAACCGCGAATCGAAGCCATCCCGTAGGGTCCGGCGTGTCCGGCGGATGAATGGCCCCGTGGGAAGCCGCCAGGTGTCGAAAAATCCCGGTATGAATACTGGACACCAAATGCTCGGGGGCGCGCATTTGCAGGTAGCCGCTCGCATATCGCCCATACTCTCGCACGGCGCGCAGCGCAAAACCGGCGGAAACGAGAAAGATCAGGATCACCGCCATAACGGCTAGATTCAGCTTTCGTCGAATGGTCATTGCGGTTCAGCCGGATCGATCATACCACAGAACCACCGCCCATTCGAGAACCGTCTCGCTAAGAGAGGGCTCCTGCCCCGGCGGCTCTTGGAGGCTGACCTGGCGGTGGCGATCGCCACGGACTTCAACGCCGGTTCGTCGATGGTCAAGTCTCTACCGTTGGCGCTGGCCATCGCCTGCACGCAGTTGCGCATAACGACGACCGAAGTAATCGTGGCCACCACGGCGAACGCGACGGCGGCCATCGACCATCGACCATCATGATCGCGTCGGTGCTATCCTGGTCGGCATGCAGGTCTACCTGGCCGTTCTGAATGTACCCAACCACGCAAGATGGATTTGCGAACCGGGTCGAAACTGCGTTCAGGCCGTCACCAAGAAAAGCTGCGTTGTCGAGTAGTTGGATTAGCGCGATCGGGCAACATGAAGTCCGGATCATTGACTCGACCTACGCGACTCCAAATGGGTCCGTTTGGAAAAGCAGCCTGTTCGTTAGGACTCTTCCTTTCGAGTGCACCTAGCCAGCAAGAAAGACCGTTCTCGTTTGACTTGGGTGGTTTATTCGGGTACAATGACGTCTTGAGCCTCGACAACTGGCAAATCGGGTAGAAGCGCGGGAAGAGAGGTGGGAAGTGGGAATTCTCAGGTTATTGCGGTGCGCTCCACGCACCACTTCGGTGATTATTTGGGTCGCGATAGCTGCACGGCCAGGGTCTGCGGACCCATCAAATGGGTCGGCCGGGAGTGCGCCGGTCGTCAGACCGAATATCATTTTTTTTCTCACCGATGATCAGCGCTGGGATACCCTTTCCCTCGCCGCCCTCGACTACATGCCCGAAGATGTGATGCCCAGCACAAGACGGGAGCTAATGAATAAAGGGGTTGTCTTCACCGAGGCCTTTGTGACGTCGCCTTTGTGCTGTCCAGCGAGGGCATCATTGCTCTCCGGCGGATTCTACGCGCACAACACGGGCGTTCTTTGGAATCACTGGCCAAACGGCGGCGCTACGAAGTTTTATGACCAACAGTCGCTAGCAAAGCTCCTTCAAGCCAAAGGGTATCGGACGGCGCTGATTGGGAAGTACCTTGTCGACTACGCAGCCGTTGACGGCCATGACGAGCAGGGGAACTACATCCCTACCAGGCACTACGTCCCGCCTGGTTGGAGCGCCTGGATGGGGATGTGGTCGATGAATTATACGCAGCAGACCGGCGGGTACCGCCCGCTGATCGGTGCAAGTACAACGCTCGGCCCGACGGTAGGCCTGGTAATACCCAGTGACGTTCGTTTGCCGAACGACATCTCCGTTCTGAGCGAGTTTCTAGGTGATGTGGAGGATCGCGGTTTTCCGCACTCAATGAGTGAGTACCTGTATGGCTTTCTTACACAGCCCGGCGACTTCAACCACGACGGCGACCGAGATCTCGAGGATTTTACTTCTTTTTTCTCGTGCCTCGGCGGCCCGGGCACAGCGGTATCGCCGGCATGCCACTCTTTGGATTCCGATCAGGACGGCGACGTGGACCTCGAGGATTTCTCGGCTCTTCAATACAGTTTTGGAAACTGGCCTTACATCACCTATTTTAATAGAGAAGTCGCTCTGGCTTTTCTTCGGAACGATCAGATCGCAAGCCAACCCTTCTTTCTGATGATCTCCACCAAAGCCCCACATCATCCGGCATTTCCTGCCCCAGAGGATGCAGACTTATTTGCGGGATTCGAATACCGCGCGCGCTCATGGGGCGAAGAGGATCTATCTGACAAGCCGATGCACATACGGGAGTATGCAGGCAACGACTTTTCGGATTACTACGATAAAGGATTTCCCTACGCGATCGGAGGGAGATCTCCAGACGATTTCTTCGCCGACCAACTGCGATGTCTCCGCGCGGTGGACAGAATGGTTGGGGACATCGTGGCGGAAGTTGAGGGAAACGAGCAGCTCCGGGACAACACCGTGTTTGTGTTCTCCTCGGACAATGGTGAGCTGTGGGGTGAACACAAGTCATTCAGCAAAGCCAAAGCTTACGAGGAGTCGATACGCGTGCCGCTGATCATAAGAGGTCCAGGGATAGTCCCAGGCGCGAGGCAAGAGATGGTGGCGATGAACCTCGATGTGCCGGCCACGATTCTTCATCTGGCCGGGTATTCCGAAAACGAGATCGCCGAAGGCCCGTTAAGTGAAGGACGAAGCCTGGTTCCGCTGCTGTATGATAGTGGCGACATCGTTTGGCGTGACCATCTGCTTTTTGAGATGTGGCGGCGGATCAAACCGAGTCTTATGCCTGCATGGGCTGCAATCCGAACTACCCGATGGAAATACATCAAGTACGACTACTACGATGGGATCAAGGTGGCAGAACAGGTCTTCGACTTGTTGTTGGACCCATACGAGTTGCACAGCCTGCACGGCAGCCCTGAGCACGAAGAGATTAAACAACATTTGGCGGCCCTGCTCGATCAAGAAAGAGGATTGGTCCTAGCGGGACTCGTACACCCGTGGAACACTGTGCGAGACGGTACGAAGGGGGCTGAGTATCGCCACGATCTGATCGCGGAAGGTGGGACGGGGGTGATCACCTTTACTCTGTTCGACAGCGGCGACGACCTGGCAGGTTTTCCAGAGGGTCTGGAACTGACAAGCGACGGCGTGATCACTGGCACCCCAACTCGCACGGGACTTTTTCAGTTTGACGTCAAAGTTCAAGACAGCTCGGTGTCACCACAGCACGGCGGTCCCCAGTGGTACGTCGTCAGGCTCTACCTGAGAATCCGCTAGCAGCCTATTTCTGCAAGGTTGTAGTTCCCGAAAACGTCATCATTAGCCCTGAAACAACAGAAAGCCGATTCAACAAGACGCTCGCACCGGTTAGGAGTGGTCTCGAAGCGTTACCCGGCCGCCTCCAGCAGCTTGGCTCTACTTGGACAGACTCTTGACGATCGATTCAAGCCACTTGTCGGTCGAGATAAAACCTGAGCCCCACGGCTTCCACGGGTCGGGCAGGCCGTCGGCCTTGATTTGTTCGAGCGTTTTGCCGGCCTTGAGGCGCTCGCGGACGATGCGCGTGGTCTCCACCAGCATCCGGTGATAGGCGTTGAGGTCGTCGGCGGTCGAGAGCGGACCGTGACCGGGGATGATCTTCACGCCTTTGGGCAACTCAGCCAGAATCTTCCCCACGCTTTCAATCAAACCCTCGACATCCCCACCATGGTCCAGGTCAACAAACGGGAACATCCCGGAAAAGAATAGATCGCCCATGTGCACCACGTTTGATTTCGTAAAGATGATGACGATGTCGCCGTCGGTGTGACTGTTTGGATAATGAATCGCCCGAATCTCCTCGCCGTTGAAGTGAATGGAGAGGGACTTGTCAAAGGTGATGATCGGAAGCGCCACTTTCGGGAGCGGCCCGACCGAGCGGCCGAACAATTCTTGTCGAGTGCTTAGCCTCTTGTGCACGTTGGTGTGGGCAATGATGGTTCCGTCGCGTCCGAACGCTTCATTCCCGCCGGTGTGATCGCCGTGCCAGTGCGTGTTCAGGACAAACCTCGGCTTGCCTTTGCCTAGATCGCGCAGGGCTGCGCGGATCTTTTCCACCAGTGGTGCGTACTGATCGTCCACGATCAAGATGCCGTCCTGGCCGACGGACACGCCGATGTTGCCGCCGCGACCCTCGAGCATGTGGACCTTTCCCGCCACATGCGTCGCCTTGATCTGAACGCCCTCAAAATTCTGTTGGCCCGTGGCGATACCGCAGCCCATCGCAACGGCGATTCCGACGATGTGGCGAACCTGGCGTTTCATCAAATGCTCTCCATGAAAAAGATTAGACCATCTGGCAACACGGGGCCCGAAGCGCCTACGACACTCGGGCGTTCGCGCAGGCTGAAGCCTGCGGCTCAGTGTTGTTAGAAGCTATCAAGTGTAACCGTTAGAACACTACGCCAGCCTTGAAGCGTGTGCGTGAAGTATCTTTCCGAACGGCGCCGCCCGACATTCGTAGGAAGGCGAGCAACCCGTCGAGCAACATGCTAGCGGAAGCATCGGCCTCGGTCGAGGATCAATGGGCGTTTTCGATCGGCACAACGTCGGGGCTGGGAATGCGACGCACGGTCGAGCCGGCGGTGATGAGTTCCGTTTGCTGCAACACCCTTTCGGCGCGTAGTTCGCTACGGCGCCGAAGCCAGTTGCCCAGGCGTGCAATATCGACAGGATGATTGCCGAGGACGGAGGCTTCGATCGCGGCGGCGGCGTTGCCAATGTAGGCGGCTGGAATGAGGTCAGCCCCAGCCGCCAGTGCCAACGTCGAAGCCGCCAGAAGGGCGTCGCCGCAGCCGAGCAGATCCACCCCATGTTCAGCCATGGCCGGCAGTTGCTCACTCATAAGGCGTCCCGACCACTCCGGCGAATCACGCCGCTGGCTTCGACGATCGAACGCGATCATGCCCTGTTTTTCGAGCGTGATAAACAGATGCCGCACCTGCGTTTTTTGCAGTATATCCCAAGCGATTGAGGACAGACCGGAATCGTAGTCATTCAGCGTCGCTCGCGCCTCGCGCTCCGTTGGGCAGAGCAGATCGACGTTTCGGAAATGGAGCAGGTTGTTGCGCCCGCCGCTCACGTCCGCGGTCAGGATGTTTACGTTCTGCCGCACCGCAGGCAGGACGCGGCTGAGCAACGGGGCCGTAATCATGCCGTACCCGAAGTCGCAGAAGATCACCGCGTCTGCGATCTTCGACTGTTGTTCGAGGATGACGGCGGCGCGACGCTGCGCTACTGAGTCCAGCGGAAGACGTTGCCCGCGATCGACCTTGAACAGCTTGACTTCATCGACCAAAAAACGGGTCTTTTCGACCAGGGTCGGTCGGGATTCGATCAGGTGGGACTCGACGCCTTCACGAGCCAGTACGTCCGTCACCATTTTGGATGCGTCGTCACCGGCGCCGACACTGAGCAAAAACGCCTGAGCACCCATGGCAGCCACGTGGCGAGCGACGATGGCGGCTCCTCCGACGTAGCTCCGCTCATCGTGCTGGACGAGGCTCATCATCGGCGATTCACGGGCCACCCCCACCGCGTCGCACAAAATGTAACGGTCCAACACGATGTCGCCGACCACCAACACGCGCAGATCGCTGAACTTTTTCAACGTGCCCTGAATCGTGTCGTTTGTGATGTCGTAACGTCGGCAGAGCAGTTTGAGTCGATGCGACTCAGCCTCTCGACTGTGCGGCATTCGCTCGATCAACTCGGTCGAGCTGAACACGATCTCCCCGCTGGAGAAAATGATGCGCCCGCCATATCCTTCAACGACGGCCTTTTCCGCCACAAAAGCTGCGTCCGTTGCGTGCTCGTACTCGCGACCTTTGACGTACACATCCGGTTGGATCCGAGCCAGCACCGCCTCCGCCGTGGGCTCGGGATCAATGTAGACGTAATCCACGAACATCAACGCAGCCAGGTTCTCCGCCCGGAGTTCCTGGGGGATGTAGGGGCGTTGATCGCCCTTGTCGATCTGCGAGTCGCCGGTCAGCGAAACGATCAACAGGTCGCCCTGCCGGCGGGCGAACTCCAAGTAGCGGATGTGGCCTGGGTGGACGATGTCGAAACATCCGTGACACTGCACGACCCGCTTCCGCTGGGCCCGCGCCGCCTGCGTCACCGATTGCAATGCCTCGAGACTAATTATCTTTTGCTGAAAGTCCGATCCCATTTTGCCGTTGCCTCCGGTCTCCGGGGCGACCTGCGCGCAGACAGCACCCGTCAACACGGCCGTCGCCATTTCACCGTTATCGGCCAGCATGATGCTTGGCACCCATAGCATTTCCGGTTGAAGCTTCGGCAAGGCGTGTACTTCGCGAGCTGCGGTTGCCCTTCAACACCTCCCATGCCTGATTTGCGGCTGGATGACCGGACGGCAAAGCTCCCGCCGAGCCGCGGGCTTTAGCCCGCGCGATGTCACGGTTTCTTGTGAACGCACGCTACCTGCGCGGGTTCGCGCAGGCCTTTTCTAAAATGCCTGCGGCTCAGATCGCCGTGAGATTTGTGAAATGCGGTGTTTGTCACAGGATTACGGGTCGCGCGCTTGCAATCCGGGCTGAGGTCCGTACGATCCCGGCTCAATCCAATCGGCCCGGAGCCGAATTGGTGGAAGGTCAGACGCCGAGTTGGAAGAGGGTCAGACGATCTGGCCGGGCGCGGTATCCCAACGTAGTGCACCATCACGCCTCAATCTGTGGGTGATGGGCAGCGTCCTGTTGTCGTGTGCCACTGCTTTCAAGCAGTGCCCAAGGTTTTCGGTTTATGCACTGCTCAAGAGCAGTGACACACCCACCAAACGCCATGTGACGCCGCATAGGATCCTTACGAGGTGAGGCTGATCGAAGGTCTCCTATCCCCATGACTTTTCCCTGGACGCTCCAGCGCTACATTTTTCGGGAGATGGGTAAGACGTCGTTGCTGGCGGCTGCCGGCCTGACGGTCAGCCTGAGCCTGGGAGGCGGGGTTCTCAACATGATCAAGCTGGGCGAGGTGACGCCTGGCCAGCTCATGGGGTTGATGACCCTGATCATTCCGGTGGCGGCTGCCTTGACCCTTCCCGTCGCCCTGCTGTTCGGTGCGGCGGCGACCTACGGAAGGCTCAGTGCGGACAACGAGTTCGTCGCCTGCCGCAGCAGCGGGATCAACCTGCACGTGCTCTTCCTGCCGGCCCTGGTGCTGAGCGTGTTGGCCGGCGCTTTGACGTTTGCGTGCATCAACTTTCTGATTCCCCGCCTGGTGCAAAACCTCAACGATTTCCTCCAGGCCGACGTGGGGAAGTTGATTCAACAACAACTTACCAGGCCCAAGGGCATCGCGCTGGGGAGCGGCGGTCGCGGTTATCGCATTTCCGCCGACAGCGCTTCGATCGATCCGGACGATCCCGATCACATCCTTCTAGACGGCATTGCCTTTGTCGAGATAGAGGGCCGAGACTGGGTTCGCTACGGCACGGCACGGCAGGTCAGCTTGAGGTTCGATCGGACGGGCGGGCGATTGCGCGTCTCCGGCCGCATGACCGACTTGAGCTTCTATGATCGCCAGGCGCAGCGATTCGGCGAGCTCGCGGAACAGATCGTCCCGCCCAACGAGCTTCCCGCTTTGGTGCCCTTGAAAATCAAGTTTCTCAACCTGTCTCAACTGCTTTATTATTGGATCAGGCCGCACGAGTGGCACGAGGTGCGCGACGCCCTCCAACGCGTGCAAATGCAGTGGGCCAGGCGAATACTCTATGACCAATTGTCGGATGAGTGGGTCGAAAACGACAAGAGCATCGTGCTTTCCGACGAAACGACGACCTGCACGGTGCGTTCGACTGAAGCCTATCGCATTCCGCGCGATGGGGGGATCGAACTGGCCCACGTTACGATCGAAGAGCGCACAGCCAGCCGCTTACGAACGTGTACGGCTGATCGAGCGGTGATCGAAACCACGCCCGGCAATCGGCTCGAGGACGCCGGCGTTCGGCTCACCGTCTACGATGCCCGAATCACATTGCGTGGTCGAACGGTGACGCGGGCGAAAGAGACGTTTGGACCTATCGCGCTTCCCCAACCCATATTGGACCGGGTTACCCAATGGACCCCCGACGAACTGTTCGAGCCCGTAGCTGGTGAAACCGATCCGCTGGCGGAGGAACGCGCCGAAGCGCGGAACGAGCGGGCCCAAACCGTTCGCCGTGTCGTGGCGGCCATCCATGAGCGATCAGCCTTTAGCGTCAGTGTGCTTACGCTGGTCATCCTCGGCGCCGCGCTGGGCATCGTGTTTCGCGGATCCCAGGCTGTGGTGGCGTTCGGCATCAGCTTTATTCCATCGTTGTTGGTCATGGTCACGATCGTCACCGGCAAGCAACTGGCCCACAACGCGCCGACGCACGGGATCGGCCTGCTGGTCATGTGGACGGGGATTGCCATAGTGGCCGCCGTGGATGGATGGCTCCTGACTCGCGTGGTGAGGCGCTAAGAACCTATCCCAATGAGTGCCACGGGTTGACGCTGCGCGGAAACGGGGCCGGAATCGTTGTCCCAGAGGCATCACGGGCAGGATTGGCACGATGGAGCAGCCACGCAGGCACGAACGCGGCAAGAAAGGTCATTTCGCTTGAATCTAGTAGGTCGCTCGGGTAGGATGACCGATTGAGGTTCGATAATTGGGAAATGTCGAGTGAGCGGGTTGAGGTGGCCGGTTGAGCATGTGACCCGGACAACGATCGATACCTGAAACAGGTAGGTCATCCGACGGAGTCTCGTGCTTAACGCCAAAGGGGGAGAATGCATTGAAACACTTGTGGTTTTTCAACGGCATGTTAGTCCCAGAATAAGCGAGCGCGGATGGTTTCGCGTGTTAGAAAAGGCCTTCAAGCCGCGATATACTGTGGTTGTCGAGACAACAGCCATCGCGTGGCAAGGAGGCCTTTCAAGTGAACGATTCTACTCGATCCAAA
>JADFMZ010000091.1 GCA_022563615.1 Planctomycetota bacterium | reverse complement strand
AGAAAAACAACCAGGTATTGTTGGGTGAGGCCGGGGTCGGCAAGACGGCCATTGTCGAAGGGTTGGCCCAACTGATTATCTCGAACGATATCCACGAGCTATTGGCCGACCGTCGCATTGTTGTGCTGGACCTGGCCATGATGGTCGCGGGGACGAAATACCGCGGGCAGTTCGAAGAGCGAATCAAGGCGGTGATGAACGAAGTCCGTCGCGCCCGCAACGTGATCCTGTTCATCGACGAACTACATACGCTGGTTGGCGCGGGCGGCGCGGAAGGCGCCATCGACGCCTCCAACGTGCTCAAACCGGCGCTGAGCCGTGGGGAGATCCAGTGCATCGGGGCCACCACGCTCGATGAGTATCGGAAATACATCGAGAAGGACGCGGCCCTGGAACGCCGTTTCCAACAGGTCATCGTCGAAGCGCCCAATCACGAGGAGACCATCAGTATCCTGAAAGGGCTGCGAGATCGATATGAAGCCCACCATCGGGTGCGCATCACGGATTCCGCGCTCGAGCATGCCGTGGAGCTGTCGGCCCGGTACATGTCGCGCGTCCAACCGGACAAAGCCATCGACGTCATGGATGAAGCGGGCGCCCGCGTGCGTCTCAAGTCCATGACGAAGCCCCCGGATTTGACCGAGCTGGAGAACGATCTGGATAAGCTCAGCGCCGAAAAGGATGAAGCGGTCAAGAACGCCGACTACGAACGGGCCGCCCAGATTCGCGACCAGATCGACACGATCAAGAACAAGAAACGCGTCCTGCAGAAAGAGTGGCGGGACCGCAACAAGGAAATCGACGGAGTCGTGGACGAGGAAGTGATTGCCGAGGTGGTCAGCACGATGACGGGCATCCCGCTTCGGCGTATGGGGCGGGACGAGGCCGATCGACTTCTTTCCCTCGAGAAGGAATTGCACAAGAAGGTGGTCAGCCAGAACGAAGCCGTCAGCGCCATTGCCCGGGCCGTCCGCCGAAGTCGCAGCGGGCTCAAGGATCCCAATCGACCGATGGGGACGTTTGTATTCGTCGGTCCGTCCGGCGTGGGTAAGACGTATCTGGCCAAGTGCCTGGCCGAGTTTATGTTCGGCGAACCCGAGTCGCTCTATGTGCTGGACATGTCGGAATACATGGAGAAGCACAACGTCTCCCGTTTGATCGGCGCCCCTCCCGGCTATGTGGGATACGAGGAAGGCGGCCAGCTTACGGAGCGCATACGGCGGCGCCCCTATTCGGTTATCCTGCTCGACGAAATCGAGAAGGCCCATCCGGACGTGTTCAACATGCTTCTGCAAATCATGGAGGAAGGCCGTCTGACCGATTCCTTCGGCCGGCATGTGGACTTCAAGAACGTGATCCTCATTATGACCAGCAACGTAGGCGCCCACCGGATCACCATGCAGGACGAGTTCGGGTTCGGCCGGCGGAACGAGGAGGTGGGCTACGAAAAGATGAAGAAGATGCTCAAGACGGAGTTGGAGGACCACTTCCGTCCGGAGTTTATCAACCGGCTCGATGAGATGATCGTTTTCCGCAAGCTCACGCACGAAGATCTGATCCAAATCGTGGATCTGGAGTTGGAGAAGCTGGCCAAGCGTATGCAGAAAAAAGGCATCCAACTCGAGGTCTCCAAGGACGCGAAGGATTACCTCATCGAACACGGAACGGATGAGAAGTTCGGCGCCCGTCCGCTGCGCCGCGCCATCGAACATCATTTGGAAGACGCCCTTTCCGAATCGGTGCTTCGCGGCGACTTCGCCAGCAAGAACAAGGTCGTCGTCACCGTCAAGAAGGCGGAGGGCGACGAGGACGAGGCTTCGCTTCAATTGGAAGGGTCTTACGTCCCGCCCGAGGAACCGGCTGATCAGCCGGAGGCCGTCGGTGCACACACCGATGAGACCTGATCCCGGCCACGGACCCTAGCCCGTTCGAGTTCGAGGGCGGGCACAACCATGCGGCTCGTGCGGCCGCTGCCGGGGGGAACGAATGAGCGTACGGGCCAAGGCGCCCGCAGGGCGACCGACTCCGCCGCGCCGCGCGCGGTATGTGATGTTGGCAGGCGGTGTGGCCTTTGCGGCGATTGTCTATTCACTCTTTCCGAAGAGCGCACCCAACCCGTTCCCCGAATCCCCAGTGGCACCGCCGGCGTCGCCAGGCCAAGCGGCTTCCTCCGGCTCGGGCGAGCCGTCCCACCAACCCGCTTGGGTTGAATTGGACGGAAAGAGGGTTCACATCAGTACCGGCGCCGCGCCCGGGTATGTTCCCGACGCAAGCTGTAAATCCTGCCACTCTGCCCTGTATCGCACCTTTCAGGAAGTCGGGATGGCCAGGTCGTTCTACCTACCACACGTCGACAACATTATCGAGGACTTCGAAAACAACCACTTTTACCACAACGCCTCCGACCGTCATTATGAAATGATCCAACGCGACGGGAAGTTCTATCAAAAGCGTTATCAACTGGATGAGGCCGGGCGGCGGATCAACGTCATCGAACAGCGCATTGATTTTATCATCGGCTCAGGCTTTCACGCGCGCACCTACCTGTATCGCAACGCGGCGGGGGAGATGTATCAACTTCCGCTGAGTTGGTATACGCAGACCGGAAGCTGGGGCATGAGTCCGGGCTATGATCTGGCGGATCATCCCGGCTGGACCCGGCGAATCGAGCGTGGCTGCATGTTCTGTCACAATGCATACCCGGAGGTCGCCCAAGGCAGCGATGGGGTCGGGCAGCCGTCGGTGTTTCCGAAGCAGCTTCCCCACGGCATCGGCTGCCAGCGCTGCCACGGGCCGGCGGCCGCGCACGTTCGAGTCGCCGTCGATCCGGAATCGACGCTCGCCCAGGTTCGCAAGTCCGTCGTCAATCCAGCCCGACTCGACCCGCAACTCCGCAACGACGTGTGCATGCAATGCCATCTGCAACCCATCCACAATCCGGAAAGCTTCGTGCGGATTTTCGGCCGGCCTGACTATTCCTATCGCCCGGGTCAGCCCCTTCACGAATACATGTTTCACGTCGACTACGACCACGTGGACGAGCAGTTCGACCGGTTTGAAGTCAACCACCATCCCTATCGCCTCGCTCAGAGTACGTGCTTCAAGGCGAGCGACGGCCGGCTCGGTTGCCTCACCTGCCATGATCCCCACCGCCACATCGGCCCGACCGAGCGCGCCGAGTTCTACCGCAATCGCTGTCTCACGTGCCATTCCTTTGACGAATGCACGGACGAATCAATGCATACGGCGTCTGCAAAGGACGCCGCCGGCCACGCCTCGCAGGAGCCGGGTGACTGCGTTGCCTGCCATATGCCCAAGCGCCGATCCCAGGATGCGATCCAGGTGGTGATGACCGATCACCTGATCCGGCGCGATCCGCCGAGCGAGGACTGGACCGCTCCGCTATCTGAAACGGAGCCGCACGTGCGTTTGCCGGCCAAGCCCTATTGGCCCGACCGCGCGCCGCCCGAGCCCCTGCGGTCCCTGTATGTTCATTCGTTTGCCGCCGTCGCGGAGAAAGTGGAGGCGCTGCCCGCGCTCCAGTCCATCATCGCCGAGGTCAAGCCCACCGAGTCGGCGCCGTTTATCTACCTTGCCCAACTGCAAGAGCTGGCGGGTCAGTTTCGCTCCGCGGCGTCAACGTACAGTTTTCTGGCTCAAAAGTTTCCGCATCTACGCAACGTGCGAACGGGGTTGGCCCGCACGATGGCCCGGGCGGGGGGCAATCAACAAGCGATCGAATATTTGCGCAACGTTTCGGAATGGTTGGGTGACTCACCCCAGGCACGCACCCTTTTAGGAAACTCTCTCGCGCGGGTGGGTCAGACGGAGCAAGCCATCCTCGAATTTCGCAAAGCGCTGCAACTGCGTCCGAATCACGTTTCGACCAGGTTCAACCTGGCGATGACGCTTAGCGCCGCCAACCGCCAGGATGAGGCGATCCAGGAGTTTCAGAAGCTTTTGGCCGTCAAACCGGACCACGCCGAGGGGTACTTGTTTCTAAGCGTCGTCCTCGTGCACGCTGGAAGACCGGCGGAGGCGGTTCGCTACGCCCGCCACGCGCTTCGGCTCGATCCCGACCATGTCGAACTGGCTGAAGCCCTTGCGATGGCGCTGGTCGGTAACGCCGAATACGAAGCCGCCCTGGCCGCCGTCGACCGCGCGCAGGAACTTGGAGCCGACGCCACAATCTGCTTACTGGCCACTGCGATGGCTCGGCATGGCCTGGGACATCGTGAGGATGCCGAGCGGCACTTCGCTCGCGCGCTGGCTTTGACCCGTGAAAACCCGGTAGATTCACCGGTTCACCGTGTGCTGTGGAATCAAGCCCGAGGCATCTTCGAAATCCCAACCGGGAACTAGGGATACGGCGTTATTCATCTTAAGGGCAGGCGTAACCCGCCGAGGTTGTTCCGCGCGTGGAACACGGCTAGGATAGGCAAGGTCCATCGTTTCCTGACTCGGGACGAAGCGGTGATGCGTCGGTGACCTGGCGCCACCTTGGCCAAGGAGATCCGTGCCTGTCGACAGCCGTGTCCATACCTGACACCGGTGCTGTGGGCGGCTGCGAAACGCTCGCCTGATGCGTAGATTCCCTTTTCATGGCCGCTGGACTGCACTCTGTTTCATCTCGCTCATGCTGACCGACCCCGGTCCGGCCTTGGGCAGCGTCGAACTCCACATTTCGCGGATCGGCTTCCCGACCGTCCGAACGAGCAACGTAATCCGAAGCGGCGCCTACATTCCGATCGTTGTGGATCTGGCGCTGATCGAACAATCTTCATTCGACGGCACACTCCGCACGGCTCAGTTCGATACCGACGGCGACGAGTGTTATGACAGCGTGGACGTCCATCTTCGCGTCGAAACGGGGGGCGCCCAACGCTTCACTCTCTACGCCTTGGCTAATCCGGTTCGGGCTCGGGGCCGATTTTCCGTCGAACTATTAGGCCTGAAGGGGGAGGCCGTTCAGGTCGTCTCGCAGGGAGTACTGACTTTTCGTGCGGTATCGCCGGCGCAGCAGCAACCAGTCGCCATCGACAGTGACGACCTCCTCATTCTTTCCGTATCCTCGGGAACCATCGGTCATGTGAAGGAGCTTGTGGATTTGGATCGAGTCATTCAGTTCGAGCGACCGGTCCATGTTGCCCACATCAGTCCGGCTGATCTGCCCGAGCTGTGGATCGGCCTGGAGATCGTGGACTACATCGTCTGGGACAACGCCCGGCCGGATGAGTTGTCCCAGCGTCAGCGCGACGCGCTAATCACATGGGTTCGATTCGGTGGAACCCTGTTGATCGCGGCGTCGCGAAGCGCGGGCTCGGTGAAGCTGGCGCAGGGGTTCCAGAGCGTGCTGCCCGTGGATCTGGGCGAGGTCACCGTGGTGGACAACCTGCCTCAGGTCCGGCGGAATCTGACCGGTCCACCGGCTCCCATCGAGGGCGACCGTCTTGTGACCGATCCTGAAGAGGACCGCTGGTTTGAGGAGCCATTCCCGGAACCGATACCGATTGTTCAAACCTCCCTTCGTCGGGGCGCAGTGCGGCTGGTCGAGGATTCGGACGTTGTAACGCAGCGCCGGCTTGGCCGGGGGAACATCGTTTTCTGCGCCGTTACGCTCCGGGATCTGTTCAGCGCCGAGGGCAGCGCGTCGGACTTTTTTCGCACGGTGTTCCATCTTTCGGTTGTCGAGAGTGCGGATTTAGGACGACCACAGGCGTACTCGTTGTTCGGACATGTCGTCAGCGCCGTGGCCTTTTCGACCTCCGCCGGCCTCTATCTGCTTTCCGCCTTCGCCTTTTCCATTCTCTACGTGGTAATCGCCACGGGAGGGGTCTGGTGGTTTCTCGGCAAAAGGAACTGGCGGCAACACAGTTGGAGCGCGTTCACCCTAGTGGCTGCCTGTGCTAGCGTGATGAGCGTCGTGGTGGTCCATGCCATGCGAGGCTTCGGCGATACGCTGCACCAGTTGTCTATTGTGGACTTGGAGGCGGGCGATCGCTACGGTTATGCCACCACCTTCTTCGGGCTCAAGACCGGTTCCGATCGGGAGTTGGATCTCTGGCTGCCGGCTGACCCGCGTAGCGCGACCGAACCGATCGCCACAAGTTGCTTCCTTAGGCCTCTGCCGGCGGGCCAGGATCCCAGCGCAGCCATGTCCAGCTTCGCCGATCCGGAATCGTATCGTCTGATGCCGGCCAGCGCCGTGGTGGACGGTGTGCGTATTCGGGCGACCCTCAAGCGATTCGAGGGACGATGGGAGGGACCGCTGGGGGGGACTCTGACCGCGCAGGTCACGATAGGAAACCACTGGATGACGCAAGACAGCTACATCGTGAATGATCTGGGCGTGGATCTTCGCGATTGTGTTTTGCTTCAGACGACGGTCAACATAGACAAGGATACGAAGGGCGCTCGCAGCAGCGAGATCTACGTCCTGCCGGTCGGAGATCTGCCCGGCGACGGGTCCAGGGTCGATCTCGTTCCGCGTTGTTACCGTCTGGATGTCAACGAGACGCCGTCACACTTCCTTGAGCGGCACACGCTCTTGAGAGCGCAGATAGACTGGAGCGCGCCCTTTCAAAGCTTCATGTCGAGATTCAAGAACGTGGCTCCGACATCCGCCTCGAACCTTACGTTGGGGGAGCAGGAAAAGGCGCTCCTTTTGTTGTCCACGATCGGAGAATTCGACTGGATGTCTCTGGGCAAGGGGCTGGCAAAGGTATTGGGCGCCACGACCTGGTCGCGCGATCGGCTCCGGCGGCTCGATCTGCGGGAGCAACTCCGCGATGATACGCTCATTCTGATCGGTTTCGCGGATGATCCCGGACCGGTACGATTGTTTAGCCGCACGGGAGACAAGCCGTTTCGCCCGATCAAGCCGGATCGGCGTAACTCCTGGACGATGTATCGCATTCGGATTCCCGTTACCATAGTGGGTGGATCGGAGCCGCAGGGCGGGTCGCCCACGCTGAGCGAGTCGCCTGCGCAAGGCGGTTAACCAAGAGGGACGCCGTGATTGTACAAACCGTCAATCTGACCAAACGCTACGGCAAGCTGGTGGCCTTGAACAACCTCCACCTCAACATCGAGGAAGGCGAGTGCTTCGGCTACATCGGGCCCAATGGCGCCGGCAAGACGACCACGATCCGTATCCTGGCGACGCTCCTGCAACCGACCTGGGGCGAGGCGCGCATCTGCGGCCACGTCATCGGGTACGAGTCGCGCAAGATCCGTCCGCTGATCGGCTACGTGCCGGATTTCTTCGGGGCGTATGAGGATATGGCTGTTCAGGAGTATCTCGAATTCTTCGCCAGTGCCTACGCCATCACCGGCCAACAGCGCACCCGCGTCGTGGGCGACGTTCTTGAACTGACCGATCTGGTCTACAAGCGCGATGCGCTGGTGGACTCGCTGTCGCGAGGAATGAAACAGAGGCTGAGCATCGCCCGTGTGCTGCTGCACGATCCCAAGGTGCTTTTGCTGGACGAGCCCGCCAGCGGGCTCGACCCCCGGGCGCGCATCGAAATCCGCGAGCTTCTCAAAGAACTGCACCGCATGGGCAAGACCATCATCATCAGCTCACACATTCTCCATGAACTGGCTGAGCTGTGCACGACAGTCGGGATCATCGAGAAGGGTGAACTTAAACTGAAAGAGCCCATCGCCGAGATCATTCGGCGCGTCAAGACGGGCACGAAGTTGCTGATTCGTGTGACCGAGCAGGTGGACCTGGCCGCCCTGCTCTTGCAACGGACGCGCGGAATTCGCAGCGTCGATCAGCAGAACGGGCAATTGATCGTCGACCTCGAAAAACAAACCCACGACTTCAGCAGCATCGCCCGCCTTCTGCTCGACAACAACTTCAAGATCAACGAGATCAAGGAGGAGGAAGTCAACCTGGAAACGGCCTTCATGCGCTTAACCAAAGGTATCGTGCAGTAGAAGGGCGGACGGTCCAGCCTTGCGGATTTCCATCCGGCAACGGATCGCAAGGGGTTTTCTTGAACCATGCCCCGCCGGACCCCAGTTCTTATCGGGGCTTGGCGGTCTTTCGTTTCCGCTTGCGTTGGATCGTGCGTTGCCTGGACGCCACATCCTCAACCGATGTGCTCTTCAGGAAATCCTGATAGGTATCGAGCACGACCTTCCATCCGTTGTGGCCTGCACAAGGATCCTTATCGCCGCACACGGGGTTTCCGAACGGACAGGTCGGGTGCGGGGCAAACAGGTCAGCCTCAAACGGAGTGAGCACGTCGAGCAGGCTGACCCGGGCGGGTGATCGGGCGACGCGGAACCCGCCGTTTCGACCCGGCGATGCTTTCAGGACACCGGCTCGAACAAGGGCGCCGAGAATGGCTGAAAGATACTTCGCTGGAACGCCGGTCTCTTGAGCGATTTGCGGCCCGGGAATCGGCCAGTCCACCTCGTGCTGCGCCAAATGAATCAAGGCCTGCAATGCGTAATGGCTGGTACGACTCAACAACAAACGATACTCCCGACAAAATACCTATATCCACATCAATAAATTTACCTTTACGATTGTAAGGGCAAGACCGGATTCGTCACATTCTTGGCTAAACCCCAGGGAAGGGTAGGGCGAAGATCATCTTTGCCCGTCCTGGCGAGCCGTGAGGTTCACAAGGGAAGTCCAAGGAGTAGCGAAAGATGATCTTTGCGTTCCGGTTCGCGCCACCCTGTGGTTGGGCCGGCGCCTCGCCCACTTCCCAAGGGATCGGACAAATGTCCCATGGCCCGGCGATCCGGTCAGGGACACCTTCATACGCTCGCCAAGGGACCGTCTTGCCAGGGGCCGCCGCGATCTCTTATACTGTGCTACGGGCGTCGGCTGGACTGGCTGTGGACCTGCCGTAGCGGTATTGTGCGCCAAAGCGGACGACTTGCAGGCGCATCACATTCAACCTTTAACGAAAAGGGAGAGCGCGCAGGATGACCAATATCAAAGCGACCAACATCACCTGGCACGAGGGCCACGTCAATCGGCAAGAGCGGGAAAAACTGCTCGATCAGAAAGGGGCTCTGATTTGGATGACCGGTTTGAGCGGGTCTGGCAAGAGCACGATTGCCTACACGCTCGAACACGCCCTCGTCCAAAGAGGCCACCTGTGCTACGTCCTCGATGGCGACAACATCCGTCATGGGTTGAACAAGAACCTGGGGTTCTCTGCCGAGGACCGGACCGAAAACATCCGCCGTATTGGTGAAGTGGGCAAGCTTTTCGTCGATGCGGGGTTGATAACCATCACGGCTTTTATCAGCCCCTACAGGGCGGATCGAGCCATCGCAGGTCAGACGGTGGGGGAGGACAGCTACTTCGAGGTGTTCTGTGACGCGCCGCTGGCTGTTTGCGAGGAGCGCGATCCCAAGGGCCTGTACAAAAAGGCTCGCGCGGGAGAGATCAAGGGCTTTACCGGCATCGACGACCCCTACGAAGCGCCGGAAAAACCGGAGTTGGTCATCGACACATCGAAGATGTCGCCGCAGGAGGCCACCATCGCCCTGGTGGAGATGCTCGAAAAAGCCGGCAAGATTTCCGCTCTGGGGGAGTAGTCCGCAGCCGCGATCGTCTCGTCGGTCGCACTTTCAAGAAACAAAACGGGAGCCCGAGCTCGCCGAAACTCGGACTCCCTTTGCAAAGCCGTCCCCCCCAGGGGGGGGGTAAACCACAGCCTCACGCTTAACGTATCGTCGACGCTCCAAGGTACCTTGAGCAAACGCCGATGCGACGATGCGTGGCCACCGTCAGGAAACGGCAGCCCTGACAGCGCCGCAACAAACCGCGCGACACCCAACCAAGCGCGCCACCCGGATGAAT
>JADFMZ010000090.1 GCA_022563615.1 Planctomycetota bacterium | reverse complement strand
GGCAACATTCGTATCAGTCTGCTGGTTCAAAGCAACGCGCTGGTTGTCAGCGGCGGCAAGGAGATGGTGGATCGGATCGAGGCGCAGATTCACGAACTGGACGCCGCCGGAGAGCAAGGGACGATCCCGAAAATGATCGTGCTGAAACATGCCAAGGTGGGGCAGGTTCTTCCCACGCTTCAGGAGATGTTCGCGGATGGGCGACGGCGCGGCGCGCAGCCGTCGCCGATCTTTGCCGCCAACGAGGCGCTGAATGCTTTGATTGTTCGCGCCAGCCCGATGGATCTTTCAGGCATCGAGGCGGTGGTGCAATCGCTCGACACGCCGGAGGCTGCTGACAAGCAGAGCATTCGCATTGTTCAGGTTTCCCAGGGGATCAATGTCACCGACCTGGCGGACCTGGTGCAGCTCGCGGTCAACGAGGGCGCGGCGGCCCTGGTGGGGACGTCGAGCCGCATGTCGATACCGCGAATTACTGTGACGCCCGATACTAGAACGAGTTCGCTGATCCTGGCCGGCACGCCCTCACTCTTTGAGAATGCCGAGAAGATGATCCGGGCGATGGAAAAGATGGGACCGGCGGGAGGGCGCGCGACCCGCGTGGTCCGACTGAACAACGTTCGTGCGGACGACATCCAGCGCGTTATCGACCAGTTGACGGGGCGGTCATCGGATCGCGGTCGGGCGCGGCGGGGCAGTTCAAGCAGTGGCAGTCGCGGTCGCGCTAGTGGAAACAGATCCTCCAGTCGCCCGCGACGGGCCACCAGCGGAGGAAGTAGTTCCAACCGCAGCAGAGGCAGCAGGCCGGCCACCAGCCGTCCGCGCCGTTCCGGGAGTCGGTCGAACCGATAGGACCACGGTTTGGGCGTTGTGAGTTTGCAAAAAGAATCTGGCGGCGCACATGTGAATGTGTTATGTACGCGGCCAAGGCGCGTCGGGATGGATCCCGACGTCCAGGACAGGGAGGGATGAGACGGATGAAAGGTAGGATCGCCGGAATGCTATGCCACCGAACATGGAAAAGATGGGGATGGGTTGCGTGTGCAGTCGGTGTGCTGTGGACGGCTCCACTCGCCGTCGCGCAGGCCGAACCCGAACCGACGGCGGAGCCTGAGCAGGTTGCCGACGATCGTCAGCCGGCTGACCTGGGCGAACTGATGCGGGCGCTCGATCCCGAGATGTTCAACGTGTTGATCGGGGCGGAGATCGACGTCGAGGTCGTCGGCGACCAGATGATTCTTCAGGGTCCGGAGGAGGCGGTGGCGGCGCTTGAGCTCTTGATTCGGATGCTCGACGAAACGACGGACCGCAAGACGCTCGAAGTGGTGCGGGTCACGAAACGCGACGCGGCTGAGATCGCCCGGACGGTCGAGCCGGCCCTGCGCGAGGTGCTCTTTGAACCGAACCAGCGGCCGGAGGATCAGGTTACGGTCACGGCGCTTTCCCCCAGCGTGCTTCTGGTCGGCGCCGTGCCGAAGTACCTCGACTTCGTACTGGACGTGATTGCGCAGGTGGACGAGCTGGAAGAGGAGCTGCCGGAGTTTGAGCAGCTTGTGTTTTCGGTTAAGCATCGCAAGGCCAGCGACGTGGCCACCCAGCTCAACGAGATTATCCAAAAGATCAACGCGAAGCGGGGGCAGACCGGCGCAACCGGCGAGATCCAGGTTATCGCCAACAACGCCAATAACTCTCTCCTGGTGATTGCTCCTGAGGCTGAGCGCGAGCGCATTCAGAAACTGCTCAATCAGATCGACGTCGAGCCCGTCAAAGGGTGGGGGGACGTGAAGCTGACGTTGTATCCACTGCTGCACTCCAAAGCGAGCGAACTGGCTGACGTTGTCAACGAGTTGCTGACCTCGCAGAAGGATCGGGAAAACGTGGAGGAGGTTATCTACCGTCTGAGTATCAGCAAGGCGCTGCCTTCGGGAGAGTTGATCGAGCTTCCGCCGATCGATTTGCAGAAGCCGACGAGAATCATTGCGGACAACGGCACCAACAGCCTGATTGTCGCGACCGTCGAGGAGAACGTAGGCCCGGTGGGCGAGTTGATTCGCCTGCTGGACGGCGTGCCGATGGGTGAGGAGATTGATGTGCGCATCTTCCCGCTGCGCTTTGCCGACGCCGAGTCGATCGCCAGCACCCTCCAGGAAATGTTCGACGAGGGCAAGAACCTCCCCGCGGATCCGGACGGCAGCGGCGCCGACGCACTCCCCGAAGGAGCGTTGGGCAAAATCGTCTACGACATCGGCATATCCACGGACGTGCGCACGAACACGCTGATCGTTACCGGCCGGCAGGAGCAGTTGCAGTTGGTGGAAATGATCGTCGGGGAATTGGACCGGCCCGCCACCGCGCTGAAGTTTCCCCTCCGGCTGTTGCAACTGGAATTCACCGACGCCTCACGTATCGGTGAGGTCATCACCGATCTGTTCGATCAGCGTTTCGAAGCGGCGCAATCGACCGGGGCCAACCAGGCCTCCCTCGAGCGCGAAAGAGTGTTCCTTAGTGTGGACATCCGAACGAACTCCCTCCTTCTGTCAGCCTCGCCGGAGAACTACACGGAGATTGCGACGATTGTCGCGCAGCTCGACACGAAGCCGGCGCGACTGTTCGATCAGATCCGAATCGTTCGCTGCGATCGCATTTCAGCCTTGATTCTGAAAGAGAAGATCGACGAGCTATGGAAGCGCAAGGCGGATCTTCGGCAACAGCAGGATCTGTCGCAGGATCTGCCGATTGTGGTGGTCGATGAGCGCAGCAATTCGCTGATCATTGCGTCCAGCGTCGAGGACTTTGAGGAAATCGAGCGGCTGGTGCAGACGTTGGAGTCTCAGCCGCTGATCGATGACATCCAACTGTTCAGCCTCGAATTCGCCGACGCCACGGTGCTGGCGGGCATGCTCGACGAGCTGTTCGATGGGATGCAGGGCCAATCGGAAACGTTCAAGGCGCCGACCATTCTGCCGGACCCGCGCAGCAACGCGCTGGTGGTGGCCGGCGCGCGCGACACGATGGAGCGCGTGAGTGATATGGTGCGTCGTTTGGACGTGGTATCCGGCCCGCTGACCGCCATTTTCCACGTGTACACGCTCCAGCACGCCTCGGCCAGCAAGCTGTCGCAGCGCATGCAGGAACTGTTTGATTCCCGCGCCGAAGGGCAGGAGATTTCACGAACGCCAATCGTCGTTCTGGCAGACGAATCCTCGAACAGTCTGGTGTGCAGCGCCTCGCGCGACGACCATGAGGCGATCGTGGATTTGATCGGGCTGTTGGACAAGCCATCCAGCCTCGCGCGGCAGTTCGAGATCTTCCCCTTGAAGATGGCTAAGGCGCCGACCGTCGCGGAAAAGCTCGAAAGCCTCTTTCAGTCCCAGGCGGACGGAGCCACCGGGCGGGCGGATGCCATCTCGGCGATCGCCGACGAACGCACCAACTCGATCATCGTGTGGGCGTCGCCGGCTGAGATGATCAACATCGGCCAAGTCATCCATCGACTGGACACAGCCACGCCGGCGGTGGAGATGATGATTAAGGTCGTCCAGCTCAGGCAGGCGTTGGCGAATGACTTTGCGACGTTGCTTCAGGACGTGCTGCTCGGCGAAGGCGCCGGTGGGGACGACGAGCGGGCCATCATCGTTTCCTTTCTGGAAAAGGATAACCGCGGTCGGGAGGTGCTTCGCAAACTGCTCCGGCAGGACATCAAGATTCAGGCTGATCCGCGCACGAATTCGCTGATGCTCCTGGCGCCGTTGGACAGTATGGCGATGCTGGAGGCGATGATCCGGGATTTCGACCGGATTCGCCCGGTCACGTCGGAAATCCGTATGTTCCCGCTGATTAACAGTGACGCCCAGACGATGGTGGACCAGTTGACCGATCTGTTCTCCCCTGCCGACGGCGCCGATGGCGAAACGAGGAGTCAGTTGGTATTCGGCGCATTCGCAGACGATATGGACCTGACTCAGGTCGGGCAAGAGCTTCGTTTCGCGGCTGATCCTCGGACGAATACGTTGATCGTGGCTGGCTCGCGCGTTTACGTCAACATGGTCGAGGATCTGGTGACCTATCTCGATGCCCAGGAAGCCGAGGACCGCATCACCGAGGTTTACCAGGCCAAGTTCCGCGATGCGGCGGATCTGGCCAACGCGATCCAAGGCTTCATCCAGCAGGAGGTGGACATTCTGGGCGACGTGAACGACGAGGAGTCCCGAATGCGCCGGCAGGAGCGGCAAATCTCGGTCGAGAGCATCGGTCAGGAGGGCGAAGGCAGCAGTAGCCTGCTGATCGGTACGAGCCGCCGGGCGTATTCCCGGACGATGGAGATGGTCCAGGCGCTGGATCGGCCGGAGCCGCAAGTCATGATTACCGTTCTGATCGCCGAGGTGACCCTCAGCGACGACATCGAGCTGGGGATCGAGATCGCCGGGCAAGATCTTCGATTCTCCAAGAATGCGGTTGTCGGTCCCAACGGGATCATTCAGGGAAGTAACTTCGACTGGGTGACCGGGACGAGCCTGGGCGCGGCGGGGACCGGCCTGGGGTTCAACTTCACGCTGACCGGCGAGGACTTCAGCTTTCTTTTTCACGCCCTTCAGACGAACAGCCGGCTGGAGATTCTGTCGCGGCCGATCCTGCTGGTGCGCAACGGCGAGGAAGGAAAAATCACGATTGCCGACCAGGTGCCGATTGTGACGTCCACCCAGGTGACGGACACCGGCGGCATCACGACCGGCGTCGGTCGAGAGGACGTGGGCATCGTGCTGACCGCGACGCCTCACATCAGCCCCGACGGGTATGTGACGATCGATCTTTCCCAGGAAATCTCGAACATCTCCGGCGAGAACATCCAGTTGACCGAGGGGCTTAGCGAGCCGATTTTTTCCACCCGAGAGGTGCAGACGATCGTGACGGTCCGAGATGGAGAGACGGTCATCATCGGGGGATTGATCCAAACGCGCAGGTCGGAGGGCGTGGTCAAGGTGCCGATCCTGGGTGATCTTCCGTGGATCGGGCCGCTCTTTCGCACCACCAGTGTTTCCACCTCCAAGACCGATCTGATGATCGTGCTGACGGTCGATATACTGCGCACGGATGACGACGTGCGCCGTATGGCCGAAGAGCAACGCGACAAATACGAGTTGCCCGAATCGATTCTGCGTCACCCGTTCATGGAGGGGTTGCGCATCCTACCGGAACAGGACGGTTTCGGCCCCGCGGTGGGCGCGCCGCACGAGGATCCTACGCCGGAGAAACGGCATTTAGAGCGACGCGATCAATATGGTCCTCGGCCCAAGACTTACGGGCCGGCGCTCCCGCGTCCCATGTCGACCAGTACAGCCAGCGCGGCCCTTCCGGTGTACGGCCCGCGCGTCGCGACCAAGACGCTGGATGAACGGGAATAAGATGACCCGGAACCGCACCCACCCATCAGGAAGCGCAGCGGCCCGAGGCGATGGGTCACGCAGCTTGAGGGAACTCCTGTGGCACCGGTTTTCAACCGGTGGAATCGTAGCGTCCCACGGCTCAGTTTGGTTTAAGAACCTTGGAGTTTCCGCGCAGCGTCTTGCTTCGGTAGCGCTTCTTGTAGGCCTGTTGATCGCGGCGGCGCCGCTATCGGGCTGTCATGCGTCCCGAGCAACGGCGGCCGCCTCCCGCGCGCGGCTGACTGCGAATCCGTCGGTCATTCGGCGCGTGGTTTGTCTTTACGATCAACGACCGTGGCTCAATCTCGATCGTTTCGCGGATCGTGATCCTGAGGGGATCCGGTACCGGGTCTTTCTTGTTCCCGACACGGGCCTGGGCGTATTGCGGGAAGGCATGTTTCACATCGAAATGTACAAGATCATCAAAAAGTCGGGAAAGAAGACCCAGAGAATACTGACAAGCGACTGGCACTATCCCACTTCTGAAATCCCCACGATCGCGCGCCCCGGAATGTTGGGGGACGGTTACTACCTGCATCTTCGATGGGCCGACAAGGAAACCGCCGGATCCGACATCGAAATCGTGACGCAGTTCGAGGCGGCCAACGGAGAACGGGTGCGGTCGGGCACGAAACGGCTTCACGTACCCAAGTATTCGTCTTAAGGCGTGTTTAAAAAGCCGCGCAGGAACCAGATTGGGAGGGCGAAGCTCCTGCTGAGCCTTGGTCCTCGCTGTGTACGCTTATTATACACGCTCTTAGGGCGTGATTAAGCACTTGGTTACCGAGCCGCGCCCGTGAGGAAGCGGTCCGGTTTGTCGTCTACCATGGTCTTGAAAACGTCTTTAGGGGACGCGAGGCGTGGTCGCCCCGTCGAGCAGGCCTCGGGTTGATTTTTCCAGTTCGGTGATCATCTCCCCGCGCCGCCAGACTCGCACGTCGCCGGTCGATTCGGAGAGGGTGATGGCAATGCTCTTGGTGCTGGCGGTAATCGCCGCCGCCGCCGCGTGGCGGGCGCCTAACCCCTGGGGCAATTGTTCACCAGCCAGCGCCGGGCGCAACGTCATACAGGCGGCAATGATGACACCGTTGCCTTTGATGACGAACGCGCCGTCGAGCTTGGCGATTTCCTTGATGCTTTCATCGATGGAGTCGTCGAGGATGTTGCGCTCCTTCTCGGTATAGCCCTTGAAGGGATTGATGCGGCCTGGAAGGCAGAACTTTTCGGTGTCGCGATGATCGCCGATGACGAACAGCGCGCCGATCGGCTTGCCCTCGCGCCCTTCATGGGCCAGCTCGAGCGCGATCCGCAGAACCTTCTCGAAGACGGCCCGGCGGATGTGTTCGGTCAGCTTGGGTTGGCCGACGGACTGAAACAATTCATATTCCTCGCCGACCCGCATCGTCACGAGCGTATCGATGCCCCGGCCGACCGCCCCGCTCAGAAATACGAAGACGTCACCCTGTTGTAGCAAACGCTGGGAAAATGCGATGATGGTGGCCATCTTGATCTGGCCCATTCGCGTCAGGTCAAAGGCGGGCACGGTCAGCAGCTCGGCTGAGATTCCCTTCGCCCTTTGCTGGTCGGTGGCGTCGCGGGCCACCAGGTAGAGCTTGGTGGAACCCTTGACGGCGGCCTGCAGCGCTTCCAAATCGTCGATCGCATGCACATAGGCGAACAGCGCCTTGGCCGAGACCGCTTTGGCTACACTCACGGCGGCCTGGATAATCGATTTGGCGAGGTCCGCCTCGTCTTTGGCCATACTCTGTGTTCCCTTGCTCTGCATGTTGGAAGCCTTGCGCCGGGTCAACGGTTAATTCTAGTGTTGTTTGACCGCAAGGCAGATCGCTTTGGGCCGTTCCAACCTGTTGGAGCGTTCCGAGCAGTGGCATGCCTGAGGGATTCCCTTCGCGGGACGGTTGCCAACCCGCTCCGATGAATCCTGGCGAGGCACGGTCACAGCTTGCACTATACTGATCGACTCCTGGCCGACCAAGCTGAGCTTGCGTCACCGGGAAACAGCCGGAATTGGGAATGTCTATCAAGCCAGCGATCGGAGGATGGCGCATCCGCGTCGAAGTGTTTCATCGGGGGCTGCGTAGCTGATACGAAAATGCGTGTCGCGCTCGCTGAACACCTCTCCCGGAATGATGAGCACGTTTTGTTGAATGGCCTGTTTGACGAATGCCGTGGCGGTTTCGAACCGGGTCGGCGCCTTGGGGAACACATAGAACCCGCCGGAGGGCCTGACAATCTCAAAGTCGTCCGCAAGTTGCTCGCACACCAGGTTTCTCTTGTCGCGATAGGCTGCGACGTGGTCGGACATGTCGGTGTCCATCGCCTCAAGCGCGCCATACTGAGCCGGCGTGGGCGCACAAACGTAGGTGAACTGCTGGAGCTTGGCCATCTGCGTGATGACTTCGGTCGGCCCGGCGGCGTAGCCCATGCGCAGGCCAGTCATGGCGTAGGACTTGCTGTACCCGCGTAGCAACAACGTGCGTTCAGGTGCGATTGCGACCGGGCTGGGGCTGCGACCGTCATAGACCAGCAGATTGTAAATCTCATCGCTGATGATCAGCAGGTCATGCTTGCGGGCCAGTTCCACCAGGGATCGAACGTCCTTTTCGCAATAGACGACGCCCGTCGGGTTGCTGGGAGAGCCGATCAGGATGACGCGCGTCCGACTCGTGATCGCGGCGGCGAACCGTTCCGGATGGAGCTGAAAGTCCTCGTACAAATTTACCAGGACGGGGACGCCGCCGACCAGATGGACCAGATGTTTGTACGATACAAAATAGGGATCGCCGACCAGCACCTCGTCTCCGGGATTGAGACAGGTCATCAAGCCAAGGAGCAGCCCGCCCGACACGCCGCACGTGACCAGGAGGTCGGGCTCCCAGTCGAACTCCTCCTTGAGCTGCCGGGCAATCCGGGCGCGCAGCTCAGGCAATCCTTGCGTCATGGTGTAGCGGGTGTGCCCGGCTTCGATCGCCCGGATCATGGCGGCCCGCACGTTTTCGGGAACCCCATAATCCGGCTCGCCGATGGACAGGTTGATGGGATCCTTCAGCGTCGCCGCCAGGTCGAAGACTTTGCGGATGCCGGATGAGCCGATGGTTTTGACCCGGTCGGCAACGAATGGTCGTGGGCTCATCGTGACCGCTCTTGGAGATCCGTTCGCGGCGCGCGGCAATCCAGGATCCCATCGCACGGCGCCTCACGCCGGCACCGACGCCGCCCTCGTATCGTATTCTAGGATTAGGTTTTCGTTTTGGCCTCGGTCGTCTCGGGCTTGCTTTCGCCTTCTTCCGTCTTCTCCGCTGCCTTGATCTTCTTGCCGACCGACACCTTACGGTGGGCGACCTTCGGCAAGCCGATCGGACTGGACCCCTCCGTCCATCCGCCCAAGTCCTTAAGCCATTCAATCCGCTCCGCGCGCGTCAGCACGTTACGGTGTCGCTTGAGCATTCCGGTTGATTTCAACGATCGGTCGCGTGACATAGATTCACCTCTTGACTACCAACGGTCACCCTTGAGGGTCTTGAAATACCCTTCCAACTTATATCCCCCGCCGTCGGTGTAGTACTGCGCACCGACCGCATGCACCTTTTGTAATAGTTGATCCGCCATCTTTCGTTGCGTTGGGTCGCTCCGGTCAAAACCCTGTACCGTAATGAGCTGCGCGGTACCACGAGGCGTTTGTACCAAGGCTGATTCGATGCCATGCTCAGCCAGGAAATCCTGCGCCCCAGGGGCGTCATCCAGGTGGGCGGACCCGAACTCTTGCGCCACGATGTAAGTATAGTCCCGAATCCACGCGCCGGCGGAACGATTCATGTCGGAGTCTGGCGCAGGGCGCTGATCGTCCTGCACGTCCTGTCGATCCTGATCGGGCCGTTCGAGCAGGCTTGCCACGAGATGGGTGGCCGGCGGCTGATTCCGGGCCGTCTCGATCTCACTGATCGTGTCAGCCGCATAGGACGCCCGACCGGCTTCATATCCTCGCCCAAAGCCCTGCCCATCTCCGCGTCGGCGGCCCAGGTCGAACGCTCCCACAGCCAGGACGGCCAGGGCGAATACCACGACGGCGCAGCCGACGCTGGTCAGCGAAATGCGAACCCGGTCGTTGTCCAACTCGATGACTCGTTCGGGGGTCGCCGGTTCCTTCGAAACCAATTCTGCGAGAGACTCGGGTTCAACCACGGGTGGGTCGTACCGCCCAGAAGGCTTCGTGTCGGCAGGTAGGGCCGTGGTCCGGCCTTTCGGGGCCGCAAGCTCGGGCTGGAAGTCAGGGAGTCCGCCTCTCGCCGTGGAACCCTTTGCCCGCTTCTCGGCCTGGCGCCTTTCCAGCAGGTCAAAAAGCGTGGTGCGGTTCTTCGCCTTGACCGCTATCCCCCGGGCCCTTTCTTCGTTGCCGCTCAT
>JADFMZ010000089.1 GCA_022563615.1 Planctomycetota bacterium | reverse complement strand
GCTTGGCCCTGCACAGCCCGCGATATGCCTCGTATCCACGAGCGACAATCCCATGCGGTGCCTCGCTCTCCAAGCTCGTCTCGCAGGCAATGGTATCGGCGCAGAAAGCGAACGCGTTCCGACCGGGTGGCTAAGCGCTTAAAGAAATGATCAAGCTGTCCCAGCGATCGGAACACACGATGTCGCGGCGCCGGCGCGCGCGTCAGGCAGGCTAAGCGAAGATCCACGAACACAGCTTCAAGCTCGCCCAAGCAGCCGGTGCAGGTCAGAATGTTGTGAGGATGCCCGTCGAGGTGGACGAACCCACGGGCGTGGGCCAGCGCGTAGAGCTTGGCCACCGGTTCCATCCAGCGCGCCACGGCGCGGCGGCGCTCGACACCTTTTAGCTTGCCGATGTTGCAGATCCAGGCCTCAGGCAGCGAAAGCGCGCCGGATAGCTCTTCGGAAAGGAGCACGGTTCGCAACGGGCTCGCCGTCTGCCGGCCGACTCCAACCATCTGAACCACTGGAACGCCCCGTTGCTCGGCTGCCAAGGCTTTTCGAAACTCCATCTCGGCGGCGCTACCTGTCAACCACCGCCTGACCGCGCCGAGTCGAGCGGTCTTATCGAACACCTTGGCAAACAGCACACGATCGCCGAGTCGAACGCACCAAACCGATCGGCCAAAACCCGATTTCACGCATCGGGCGTCGGGAGCGCCTTCGAGCGAAAACCAATCCGGCGCATTGGGTCCGAACAAAAGGTCGCGCCACGATGCGCGTACGGACCAATCCGCAGACCCCTGCCGCACGCGAATGACGCGTCGATCGCGGAGCTTCAATGTTTCGGGCGCGGAATGCTCTGCACTGAGATGCAACGACATAGAGCAAGCTCTATTTTTCTTTAGCGGTCCAACGACCGTTTTTCCCGGGAGATTTTCCCGAAATGGCGACACACATTAAATGAAAACGCTGTAGCCGGTGACGGAGAACCTTCAACCAGGAGCGGCGATCACGCCCGTTTACCAAGAACGCGACACGCATACTCAACCCGCATCCTAGCAAGCCGCCGGCAAGCAGGCCAATAAACACACCCATGCCCGGCAGCCCGGTCGGCCACTGCCATTTCAACACCCGTCATAATGGCAGAATCCCAAGCGGCTCACGAAGCGGCTTGCTTGTAAGTGCCTTGCCATACATAGGTTAGGGCGATCCATCTGATAGCCCTGCGGCTGGCATGAAGCATGCCCTTTGATTTTCCGGCGAGTCGCACCGGCGACCGACCTGAAGGACAAAACCCTTTTTCTTGAAAAGGAGACGTACCATGATGCTCAACGAATTGATGTTGCCTGGAACCATTTTCCACGACCTGCGTCACGAGATGAACCGGCTGATGGACGGGGGAGGCCGATGTGTGAACGAAGGACTTTGGCGCGAGGCCCGCGCCTTTCCCAGCATCAACATCTGGGAGGACGGCGAACGGTTCTTCGTCGAGGCGGAAATTCCCGGCCTGACCCTGGACGACGTTCAAGTCGAGGTCAATGGGAATGAACTCAGCATCCGAGGCGAACGGAAGACAGCCACCGACGAAGATCGCACGTTTCACCACCGAGAGCGCGGGGTCGGAACCTTCAGCCGCCTCATCACGCTTCCCGTGGACGTAAGTTCCGACAAGGTGGAGGCTGTGCTCAAGAACGGAATCTTGACGATCACGCTGCCCAAGGTGGAGCAGGCCAAGGTGCGCAAGATTTCCGTCAAGACCGAATGATCGGCCTAAGACCGTGCTCAAGAAGTTCTTTTCGGAGCCGCGCCCGTAAGGAAGCGGTCTGACTTTCCTTGGAAAACCGCTCCCTGACGGTCGCGGCTCTGATAGGAGAACACCTTGATTGAGCACACCTTAAGACCGAATGATCGGCGTCCGATCGCGTCTGGCAAGCCGCGTCGGCAGTGCGCTCGCACCCAACCGTGAAGGTAGAGTAGGATAGGCGTCGTGGGCCGGGAAGCTCCCGGACTCGGCGCCTGTTTCGCGCGGTGCGATCGGCGCCGAGAATCATTCGGGTTGATATCGGCCCGGCTCACAATCGCTCGTGGACGACCATACGCTTGAGAAACTTCAGTTTGACGACATCCGCGAGCTTATCGCCGGCCATTGCAGTTGCGCGCTGGGCAAGAAGCTCGCCCATTCGATGCGGCCAGCCACTGAATCCAGGACGGTCACCCTCTGGCTAAGCCAGGTCGGCGAGCTGATGGCGGCGGCGGAGCAATCCTCGCTTCCTCCGCTGGGCGGCGTCCACGACATTCGTGAGCACGTTCACGCCTCGGCCTTCCCGCCGCCGCTCGAACCGGAAGCGCTGGCTGAGGTCGCCGATACCCTTGGGGCCACGGCTGAATTGTGCGCCTGGTTCCTGCGCGTGGCTGATACGATCCCGACGCTGCGCCGCCTCGGCGATCGAATCGGCGATCTAAGCCCGATCGCCGTTGCGATTCGCGAGGTGATCGATGCCCGGGGACAAATTCGCGACTACGCCAGCGACAAGCTCCTGCAAATCCGGCGCACTATCGAAAGCACGCGCCGGCGAATCCGCACCGCCCTGGAACGCCTGTTACGACAAAGTAGTTTGACGCGAATGCTCCAATACGGCGGCATCACCTTCCACAACGACCGCATGGTCCTGCCGCTCAAGGCTGAGTACCGGGGTCGAATCGAGGGCATCATTCATCGAACTTCCGACACCGGCGCCACCCTCTTCGTGGAACCGGCTGAATCGGTTGAGCTAAACAACGCCATCATTCGCCTGCGCGACGAGGAAAGCAAGGAGATGACGCGCATCCTGCGAGGACTGACGCAGCGCGTGCACCTCAACGCGGACGCGATTCTCTCCACGCTAAGCGCGATCGCAATTCTGGATCTCATCGCCGCCAAATGTCGTTACGCCCGCAAGCGCGGTTGCACGTGCCCGACGATCGACACCGGAGGCGTGCTTGATCTTCACGACGCCCGGCATCCCCTGCTCCTGGAGGTGTTCGCGAAGGAGGCAGGCGCGGACGAACCGCCCCGCGAAGTGATCCCCAACGACATTCGTCTGGGCGACGATTTCGACGTGCTCGTGGTGACGGGGCCCAATACGGGCGGCAAAACCGTCGTGCTCAAGACGGTCGGGATGCTCTCGTTGATGACCCAGTGTGGCATTCCAATCCCAGCCGGCGCGACCTCGCGCATGCCCGTCTACCGGAGCATCCTGATCGACATCGGTGACGAGCAAAGTCTCCAGCAATCCCTCAGCACATTTAGCTCGCACCTTTCCCATCAGTTGGCCATCCTGCAAAGGGCGGGCCCGCGCAGCCTGGTGTTGATGGACGAACTGGGCGCCGGGACCGATCCCGACGAAGGCGCGGCGATCGGTCGGGCTGTGCTGACCGAGTTGCTTCGGCTCAAGGCCCAGGCCATTGTCACGACGCACTTGTCGGCGCTCAAGGCGGTGGCTTACACGACCGGCCGGGTGGACAACGCTTCGGTCGAGTTCGATCCGCAGTCCCTCAAGCCGACGTTTCGCCTGCGCATCGGCGAGCCGGGCAACAGCAACGCCCTGATCATCGCGAAGCGCTTGGGGATGCCGGCCCGATTGATCCAACAGGCGGGCGAATATCTGGCTCACAGCGCAAGGGCTTTGAATCTCGCCATCGCCGGCACGCAAGCGTCGCGTCGCCAGGCTGAACAGGCCCGGCGCGACGCCCGCGAAGCCACGCTCGAAGCCGACCGCCAGCGTCAGCGATACGAAAAGGAGCAACAGGTTTTGTTGGCCGAGCAGGAGGCGTTTCAGCGATGGACGCTTTGGATTAACAACCTTGAGGCCGGCGACGACGTCTACATCCGCTCGCTGCAAAGGTCGGCCCGGGTCGTCCGCATGCAGCTCCACAAACAAAACGCCCTGGTGACCACCGGGACGATGGACCTCGAAGTGCCACTTCGTGACATCGAAACACCGCCGGCACAGACGTAGGCTTGATGGAGTTAGGCTTGATGGAGTTAGGCTTGACCACGGACGCACGTTGCGGAAGAATCATTTCCCCCGATTGGAACTCTCCGAGCCGGTCGTTTCTGCAGATCCACTTGATCCTGACGCCCGGCTGCGGGCACGTTCGATGAGGCGCCGGAAGCGCTCCGTATCACGGATGGACGCGAGGTCATCGTCGGAAAGCATGTGGTTCACGTCGTTGTAGCCCGCGTCGATCGCCTTCCCAAGCCAGACACAGGCATGTTTCTTGTGGCCCAGTAGGCAGTGCAGACACGCGACGTTGTACATCGTGCCCATATCGTGAGGGTCGAGTTCGAGGATTTTTTCTCCGATGGACAGCGCCTTCTTGTATTCGGCGCCACGGTAGGCCCGAAACAGTGATTGATGAAGCTCGCCCACGTCGGGAGCGGCTGCTTCATTCACGACAAGCTCCGGCTCCTGCCCCGTTTTCTTGTATTGGGCGAGCCACGTTCGGGCCGCCTTGAGACCGGGCTTGAAACCCCTAGGACCGCGTCTGCCGGCGACGGCCAACACCCCGTCCGTACGAACCAGGAAGACCCGGTCGGGGAACCCGTGATATTGCTCTTCCACGGCGTTATCCATCCCATCAATCAAGCAGGGCATCGTGAGTTTCTTATCCTTGAAGAGTCGATCCGCCACGATGCACCGCTCGCCGTAGTTTTGGTGTTCCTTGATGCCAAGCTCCTCGGCATAGCCAACCGGGCGCCGGTCGTCCAAGGCATGGGCCTCGCTGATGTAGACGACGAAGAACTCCGCGATGTCCTTATAGTCATTGAACATCTTCTCCATTTCGCCAACCTGGCGAAGGAAGGGCGGTCAGGTGTAGCTGCCGAAAAAGAGGACGACCGGTCTGTGGCCCCGAAAGGAAGCGAGTTGAACCTCGTCAACCTGGCTCCCCAGCCTCTTGAGCTTGAAGTCCGGCGCTACCTCGCCGACCTTGAGAGCACCTTCTTCAAGGGCAAACGACCGATCCCGTTTCTTGAACATGGCGCAACCTGGAAGCATCAATACCGTCGTCAGCCAGAGTAGGCCGATCAGACACCTGGGCATGATCCGATTCATCTTCTTGCTCCTTTTCAAAAAAAACTCATGGTTGCCGGTCTGATTCCGATCGCCTCAACGGTGGAACTGCCGGTTCAGGTCGGCCTTGGTGAGGCGCAACGTCGTGGGTCGGCCGTGCGGGCAACTGCTGGGAGTGTCCAGCAGATGACGCTGTTGCATGAGGGATTCGATCTCTTCGGGGGTCATAGGATCGCCCGCTTTGACGGCGGCTTTGCACGCCATCATGCTCAAAATGTCGTTCAACACCTCATCGGGCTCGGTGCCCCCGGAACGGTCGGCCAGCCGATCCAGCAGGTCATGCAGGAACGAAACCACATCGGTGTCTTTCATGCGGGCCGGGAAGGCGTGGACCGCCACTGAGTCGGTGCCGAAGGGTGACACTTCGATGCCGAGCTTTTCAAGCAAATCGGCGTGGGTCTCCAACAGGGCGGACTGCCCGGGCGTGACCCGAATCGTTTCAGGAAGCAGGAGCCGCTGCGACTCAAGCGGACCGGTCGTCATCCGGCGGCGAAACTGCTCGTACATCACCCGTTCGTGCAAGGCATGTTGATCGATAATGACGATGCCGTCGTCGGTTTCAGCCACCAGATAGAGGTTGTGCATCTGGATCGCACGGGGACGCGGCGCGGAGTCGTGCGGCAACCCGTCCGCGCCGGTTTCAAAACCCCTCGCCTGCGCTTCAGACTCGGTTGCGTCGCCCTCGTTAAGGCAAAGAGAATCTTTGCCCTCCCCTTTCATCGGATCCGTGCGTGACCGATCCGCCGACCCGTAAAGGCTGCGCCACACGTGCCCGGGATCCAGCGCCGAAGCCGTCGCGGCGCGAGACGAGAAACCGGCATCCATCGGCCCAGGCGAATGGTAACCCGTCGACGCACCCGGCGCGCCGGGTCGGATCGGGGCCGTTGCCTGGAGCACGTCGGCAAACTCTCGACGGAGACGATCCTGCTCAGCCGGGTTGACCGGTTCGCGCGCTCGATCCGTCCGCAGCGCCGGCGACAGATCACATTGCTGAAACGTCTCGCGCAGCGCGCTGAGGACTTGCGAATGAATCAGATTGGCGTCGGCCCAACGAACCTCGATCTTGGTCGGATGAACGTTGACATCCACCTCCCGTGGATCCAAATCGATGAACAGGAAAGTCACGGCATGGCGGTTGGGCTCCATCAAGCCCCGGTAGGCCTCCTTGATCGCGTGCTGGAGAAAACGATCCCGAATGTATCGGCCGTTGACGAACAGGTACTGCCACTGCGTCGTCGCGCGAGCCCGCGCCGGTGGCGCCAGGTACCCGTCCAGGGCGATGCCTCGTTCGTTTCGCGCCACGTGCATCAGGTCTGAGGCCAGCTCCGGACCGTAAATCTTGGCAATTCTTTCCAAGCGGGTTTCGCATCGGGGCAGCTTTTGCGTGACCCGACCGTTGTGGGTCACGTCGAACGCCACCTGAGCATGGGCCAGCGCCACTCGCGTAACCTGTTCATGGATGTGGCCCACTTCCGTCGAGGGCGTTCGTAGATACTTGCGTCGCGCCGGAACATTGAAGAACAGGTCGCGCACTTCGACCGTCGTTCCGATGTTGCACCCGGCGGGTTGTGCGGTCTTTGTGCCTTCACCCGCCACGCAGATTTCGTGACCTTCGATCGAACCGGCGGTGCGCGATGCGATCCGCAACTTGGAAACGGCCGAGATGCTGGCCAACGCCTCGCCGCGAAAGCCCATCGTGCCGATGCGATAGAGATCATCCTCAGTCGAAATCTTGCTCGTGGCGTGCGGCAATACAGCCAGGCGCAGCTCCTGGGCGTTCATGCCGCATCCATCGTCCGTAACACGGATCAAACGCCTGCCGCCCTCTTCGACGGCCAGCGCGATGCGCGAAGCGCCGGAGTCAATGGCGTTTTCGATAAGTTCTTTGACCACGCTGGCCGGCCGCTCCACGATCTCGCCCGCGGCGATCTTTCTCACCAGCAGGTCCGGCAGAACGTGGATTCTTGAGGCAACCTCCATGCGCGGAACGTCTGCGTGGACCACGGGTGTCGAATCGGTTTTCGAGGCGGTATTCACAGCAACAAGCGATGGCGAGTATACTCCCGTGAATGTTCAAAACCAAGGCGTCGCGGGATTGAGGTTGCTCACAACCTCGCACGCGTGTGATGGACAACCGCGCGGCTTGTTGGAACTCCCACCCATGACCCGACCGATCCTCATTCGCATCGAGAAAACCTTTTCGTCGGAGGCGCTGCGGGAACGGAGTCAGGCTGCCGTTCGAGCGGGGTTTTGCGGAATCGAATATGTGATTTCCGAAACAGCGCCGGCTGATCGAACAGCGGGCGCAGGCGGCGGCGAGGTCGCGCAGGACGAATCGCCGTGCGCCGGCTTACCCGTCCGGGCCGTGGCGGCGCGATGCACGGCCACCGATGTGACCAGCGCCGTCGAAAACGTGAGCCATCTGCTCCTTCACGCCAAAGCCCTGGGAGCCACCTGTTTGAACCTGACGATTCCGCCCGTTGCGGGCAGCGGAAGGGAGCCTGGATTTGCCCGCTACCAGGAGGGGCTCCAGTTTGCCTATGAGCTGCTTCACCGGGTCCGGTTTGAGGCGGAAGCCGCCGGCGTGGCCGTCGCGCTCGAAGCCCCAAGCGCCGGCTGCCTCCTCTCGCCCGTCGAGCTGCGCGAAATCATCGACGCCGCCAACTCCTGGGCGGTCGGAGCGGTCGTCGATCTAGGGCGTCTCGCCCCCTATGCCCCTTTCGGCGCGCCCGCGGATTGGCTGACCACGCTGAAACACCGCGTGCACAGCCTGCGTCTGAACGATGCAGCCTCGCCGTCGGCTGAGAATTCGCCCGCCCCGCTCGCCGTGGAGGCACTCGAAAAGGTAGGCGCTGCGCTGGATGAGATTCACTACGTCGGCCCCGTTATTGCTGCCGATTGCGGTGATCTTGCCGAGGCGCGGCGACGTGTAGAGCAAGCTCTATTCCCCTCGAGCGCTCCAACGACCGTTTTTTCCGGGAAATTTTCCCGAAATGGTGATACACAGTAAATGATAACGCTGTAGCCCGGCTTGAGTCGCCAAACCAACCTGAGAGCGTCATGGTTACAGGACCTTCGACCGAACCGGACTGATTCGTTGCTTTATCGGTCCTGTGGCGCATCCCTCAATCCCGAAGGTAAAACGTTGATCGGTCTGGATTCCTGCCGATAAGGGAGCCTAGTGCCTAGTGCTCAGGCGGATTCTTGGACTCTAACCCTTTGGGAGTAAAACCAATGAGAACGATTCGAACCTCCACGTTTTGCCGGTCCCTCAGTGCCTGGATGGTCGCCATCGCCCTATGTTGCTCGAGCGGGTGCGCGACCCTGGCCCATCGTGGTCCGTCGGGTGATTCCGTGCGTGTTAGCTCGGCTTGCAAGGGCAATGGCCACGTATGTCCCTGGGTGGCCGCCGACGCCGCCTGGCTGCTCGCGGGCGTCGTGCCCGGCGTAGTCGCCTTAATCGTGGACTTCAGCACCGGCGCCTGGAACCACGACACGACCGGTGACGACATGGAAGCCATGACGGCATCGGACGAAATGGCCTATTCGAACGACGAATAAGCCTGCGGGTAGAAAAACTCCGGTTTTGCGTATCGCTCACCCCCCATTCCCTCCCTTGCAGGAGGCGAATGGGGGGTGCTGTTTTGGGATCCCTAAGGGGGCTGTGACACTTCAGGCGGAGCCACAGGGAGGGCGAGGCTCCTGCCGAGCCGCGTGCAGAGCCGAGAACGAGGCTCCTGCCGAGCCGGAGGGGGATTGCCGTCACTTGGCCATGAACTGATAATGGCGCCTGTCCCCTGGATTCGTCCTTGGCGACTAAGGGCATTACGGACGGCGTTGGATAGCGGCACCTGGGGGCGACGGGAAGAACAAACGGTTTCGGTCACGCGTAGACCGTTACCAGGATCGGGTGAATGCATGTGCGGAATAATTGGCTATGTAGGTAAGCGACCGGCGGTTCCTATCCTGATTGAGGGGCTGCATCGGCTCGAATACCGGGGCTACGACTCGGCGGGAATTGCGCTGGTCCGAAAGGATCGATTGGCCGTCACCAAGGCAGCCGGACGCATTTCCGTGATGCAGCAACTCCTCGACCTGGAGGCGGAGGAGATCACCGGCATCGGGCATACCCGCTGGGCCACCCACGGCGCCCCCACCGACGCCAACGCGCACCCGCATTTGGACGCTTCGGGACGGATCGCCGTCATCCACAACGGCATCATCGATAACGACCGCGCGCTGCGAACCTACCTGGAGCGTGACGGCGTAACGTTTAGCAGTGAAACCGACACGGAGGTCATCGCCCATCTGATCGGGCGTTTGTACGAGGGTGATCTGGAGAAGGCCGTCCGTCAGGCCCTGCACGAGGTTTCCGGCACTTACGGCCTGGCCGTGGTTTGTTCGCAGGAGCCGGGTGTGATCGTGGCGGCTCGGAAGGGAAGTCCGTTGATCGTCGGCGTCGGTAAGGGAGAGCACCTGCTGGCTTCGGACGCGGCTGCGATCCTGGCGCACACCTCGCAGGTCGTGTATCTCGACGAAGGCGAGATGGTACGCATCACCGCAGACCATTTGCGCATTACCACGCTCGACGCGATTCCGGTGGCCAGGGCCGCCGAGAAGATCGAGTGGTCGCTCGAGCAGATCGATCTGGGCGGGCATGAGCACTTCATGCTCAAGGAGATTTTCGAGCAGCCCGAGGCGTTGGAGAATTGCCTGCGCGGTCGATTGGACCCTTCCGAACCCGCGATCCACTTGGGCGGGCTGGTGGACTG
>JADFMZ010000422.1 GCA_022563615.1 Planctomycetota bacterium | reverse complement strand
CATCGAGAAGCCGCCGGATCGCCTGCCGATTGGCAATTACAAACTGTTGTACGGTGAGGTTCGTGCGTTGGCGGCCTATGTGGATGCGTTTGAATGTCGAACCGACGAGTAACAGCGTGTCGCAGTATGACGGGTTGAGAAGCTGTTGAGCGAGGAGCGATATGAAGACCATCGCGGACTGGACTGGGCATGTGCGGGAGTGGGCGGAGGGCAGCGAGAAAATCGTTCGGGTGCAGGATTGGACGGGCCATACGACGGTTTCTGAAGAGCCTGATCGACGAGTGGATTGGCAGGCGTGGATTGGGCCTGGGATACTGGCTGTTGCGCTCGGATATGTTTGTAGCATTTGGGGGCTTGCGGTGCTTCTTGCCGGTTGGCTTGGCGAGGGTTGGGAGTGGGTGCAGCCGCTGGTGATGTTCTTGATGATTATTCCCGTTCCTGCGATCGGGTTTATGGTGGCTGTGGCAACAGGTCGGGAAGGAGTGATGACGCCGCTGGGATACTTGCGGTGGTTCTGGGCGCTTAAGTGGGGGCCATCGCCCGACGACAGTTCGAGCAGCGATTGGGGGAGTTCCAGCTACGACGGCGGGGGAAGCGACAGTTCCGGAGGAGGCAGCTTCGGAGGCGGCGGCAGCTTCGGTGGCGGTGGTGGTGGGGCGAGTTGGTGAGTACCGCGACCCAGGATTTTGTCGAGATCTGTTCCGCCGTGTGCCGTCTCTTCGGCATAACCTGAACCCCCTTTCAGAATTCAGAAACCGCATGGTCCTAACCTGCGGCCTGGGCCTGCTCTCGGGGGGCAGGTCAAGTGCCTAAGGCCCGACGAGAACCCGCCCATAGGGTCTCGGACCCCACCGTTGGCAGCCATCGAAAAATGAGGTTGTCGCGCCTCCCGCGCCGCGATAGCATCAGAGGGGGTAGGTCAGGCTATTGCGGGGCCAAGGGAGGGCCGAAGGGTCGAACTTGATCGCGGTGGCGTACTGGGTAGAATGCCACGAGCGGAGTTTTATCTTCCGGTCTAATGAGGTAAATTGAGCGGGCCATGAAAAAAGGCATTCATCCCAAATACATGGAGTGCACGGTGCGTTGCGGGTGCGGAACCACCTGGGACACCCGGAGCACCGTACCGGAAATCAAGGTCGAGGTTTGTTCCTCCTGTCACCCTTTCTTCAGAGCAGACGGGAGCACCAGATTCATCGATGCCCTCGGGCGGATTGATCGGTTCACGAAAAAGTTCGGCTCCGACTACTTCAGCAAATCGAAGAAATCCTCAGGGGCCAAGACCAAGCCCGCCTAGCGGCTCATTGTTCGTCACTCGGCGCCGGCGCGACAGCCCGGCGATGTCCGTAGGAGCTGCGCTTGCGTTCACTTTGGCTCCGCTGCAATCCCGGATTTAGACCGCAAGGCGTTGTTGCCGGGGGGTTGGGCGGCGAAACCACCGAAGATCCCGCTCGAACCTGGACACCATGACCAGCGAAGTCGATGAGCGATTGATCGCAAAGCTGGGAGAGCTCAGCGCGCGTTCCGATGCGCTGAACGAGCGGCTGGTCGATCCGGCCGTGTCTTGCGATCCGACTCAGAGCATCGCCATCACCAAAGAGCTGGGGAAATTGCGGCGCCTGGTCGAACCCTTCAAGACCTTCCAAAAGGTTCGGATGGAATTGGAGGAGACCCAGGCGATCATCGCCGATTCGGCACAGGATTCGGATCTGCGCGAGCTGGCTCGGAGCGAAGCCCCTATCCTGCAATCGAAGCACGATCAGATACTCGACTCGCTCAAGGCTGCAATCGTCACCGACGAAGACGCATCCATCAGTTCGATCATCATGGAAATCCGCGCGGGTACGGGAGGCGACGAGGCTGCCCTGTTCGCCCGTGACCTGTACCAGATGTACATGAAATTCTGTGAACGAAAAGGGTTGAAGGTCGAGGTGCTCGATCAGAGCGGATCGGATATCGGTGGGCTCAAAGAGGTCGTTTTCAACGTGAAGGGCCCCGGCGTCTATCGCCTTCTCGGATACGAAGGGGGCGGGCATCGCGTCCAGCGTGTTCCGGCCACAGAGGGGCAGGGCCGCATTCACACTTCCGCCGCCACGGTGGCTGTCCTGCCCGAGCCCGAGGAGATCAACATTCAGATCAACTGGGACACCGACGTCGACGAATTCGTGTCCCGCGCCGGCGGACCCGGCGGGCAAAACGTCAACAAGGTCTCCTCGGCGATCCGCCTCTGCCACAAAGAGACCGGTATTACCGTCTCCATGCGGGACGATAAGAGCCAGCACAAAAATCGATCCAAGGCCCGCCGCCTGATGACGACGCGTCTCTACGATCACCAACGACAGGCCGCCGCGGCGCAGCGTGACATCGTCCGCCGATCGATGATCGGCAGCGGGGACCGCTCCGAGCGCATCCGCACCTACAACTTTCCCCAAAACCGCGTAACCGACCACCGGATCAAGCTTGATCTGTACCACCTGGACAAAATCGTGCAGGGCGACCTCGACCAGCTCGTCGAAGCCCTTCAAACCTCGGACAAAGAACAACGCCTGAAGAATCTGTAGAAGCGTGTTCCTTGGGTGCAGCGACCCTGATTCCAACCCGAGCCGCGAGCTTCAGCCCGCGCGATGTTACGATCTCCAGTGATCGCCGGTCACTTTCGCGCGCTCGCGCAGACTAGGCTCTGTCGGAAAACTCATCAATTTCGGTTTCTCAGGCCGATGTCAAGATCAGACAACTTGACGAAAGGAGTTCATCATGCTTCGACATCGGCTCACGGATGAGCAATGGAACTTGATTTCGGATGTGTTTTCCGAACCCAAACGAACGGGTCGCCCACCTCGGGAACGTCGGCAGGTTATGGATGGCAT
>JADFMZ010000421.1 GCA_022563615.1 Planctomycetota bacterium | reverse complement strand
GCTGGCTGAGCAAGTGCCGCGCCATTCTCGTTCGCTATGACAAGAAGTCATCCAATTACCTCGGCCTCATTCAATTGGCCTGCGCGTTGCTTTGGTACAGACGATTGAACGTTTTGAGATAGTTTCTAAGGGCTTGCGCACGCTGGGCTGCTTCGCGCGCGCCGTCGGGATCGCCCAGATGTTCGAGCACGACGGCGAGAAAACCATGCGTTTCGGGGTCGTCCGGCGCCAATCGGACGGCCTCTTGAACATGCGGCAAGGCGTCGGCTGGTCGTCCCGCCATGAACATAGCCACCGCGAGGTTGTAATGCGCCCGCGCCCATTGCGGATCAACCTCAACCACATGTTTCAATTGCTCGATCGCTTCCTCAATCTGCTGCCGCTCCAGAAGCGCTAGTCCCAGGTTGTAGCAGGCCTCGGCGGCATCTGGTTCAAGCCGGATCGCCTCGCGCAGCTCAGCCATCCCGCGCTCAGGCTCATCCGTTTCGAGAAGCGCGATACCCAGCAGCGCGTGCGCTCGGGCCGACCTACGTTCCCCGTGAACAAGGTCCGACGCCGCCCGATCGCCGGTCAGCAATACCTTCGCCTCTGAAAAACGCTTGAGGTTGACCAGGAATTGGGCCAACTCCATCCGAAGTTTCGTGTCATCCGGTGCAGCCTCCATCCCCGCCCGATACTCTGCGATCGCCTCCTCATGCCGCTCCATCTCGATCAGCAGCCCGCACAGCCCGTTTCGAGCGCGGGCATACGTCGGTTGGATCTCAAGCGCTTTACGATAGAAACCGACGGCCTCGTCGCTTCGGCCGGCTTTCCGCAACACTCCCGCCAGCCCGCGATAGGGTTCGGGTTGATCCGGCATGAGATCGATCATTCGCCGTACCGTCTCTTCCGCCCGGTCGATATCGCCACCGGCCAGGTAGGCCCACACCAGATCGTGCAGGACCAGCGGCGTCGAAAGCAAACCCCACCGATCGGCTCGTTCGAGCGTTCGGGTTGCCGCTTCGAGATCGGATCGTTGCGTTTTCGACGCCTGGGCCGACCAATCGTTCCCGGCTGACCAGACCTCATCGCCCGGTTCCAGCGACGCCAGCAAACGTCGCCCCATCCACGAGTGTGCCTGCACGACCGAGCTGTGCGCCAGGAACACCGACCAGATCGCCATACATCCGGCAAAAGCAACGCCTGCCCGGGTCAGTCGTCGACCGCGTTTCAACAGCAGGTTCTGAAACCGGACGTTGGACACGCGAACGAGTTGAATGGACTTGATCAGCACGTAGGCTGTGATCGCAGCCAGCCCCATCGCAAACAGCAGGGGGATTTGGCCATAAAGCCCCCGAAGCACCAGCAGCGCCCCCAGCCCGGCGACGACCATCAACAACTCTTCCCAAAGCGCGAAATCAAAGGGCGTCGGCTTAGGAGCAGCCTTCGGTTTTGCGCCGATCGGCGGAGTGGCGAACCCGAAATGCAACGCATCGTTGGGACAAACGCTGACGCAGTCCATACACTTCATGCACCCTGGATCAACCACCATGCCGTACAGCGCAACTTCCTCATGCACGCGAACGTTTGACGTGCACGTAGCCGTGCAATGGCCGCAATGCTTGCAGGCGTCGGTGACCAGGATTCGACCCGTCGCCCCCCGGTCAGCCAGACGGAAGAACCCACCGTACGGACAGGCATACGTGCAAAACCCTTTCGATCCCAGAAAGTACACGATCCCGAACCCGCAGACGGCAATCGTCAGCACCGCGATCGTCCACCCCGGGAACGTCGCCCAGAACTCATTGGTCATCAAATGGTTGCTCAACGTGGGGCGAGGCAGCCCCGACCACCATCGAACCAGCGTCGGCCAAACGAACATGTACACCGCCAACGCGAAAGGCGCGAGCACAAGCAACCGCGATCGAAACGGTTTGGGCTTGATCCCGATCTTCTTGAGCATCCACGCGCAAAGATCCTGATAGGCTACCAAGTGGCACCCCCAACCGCAGAAAAATCTCCCGAAGATGAGCGTTCCCAGGATGGCCGTGGCGAAGAGGATGGCCCCGGCATTGAGATGGCCTTCGTTGATCGCATACATGGCTTCGGAAGGTTCCATCGGAGATAACGTCCGCCCTGCGATCCGCCAGTGCACGATGTGCCCGATCATCACAAGGTGAACGAGAAGCAGGGACAGGAAGCGCCACCGACTGTTTCGAGATTGGCGCACCGGTTTCGGCCCAACCGGGTTCAGCAGCGGCAGGCTGACCGTTCGCGCCGCCCCGCGCTCCGGGTCGATCGTGCTATTCGACGGCTCAAACGGTGCACTCAACATGGCATAGGCCGGATCCCCTCCCTACTTGAAACGGACCCTGGATTATAGATCGCCATCACCAAGGGCATCCACTTCATAAAAAACAAGAACCGGGCCGATGTTCGTCCTTATCCCTTGCGAATCGCTCCTGGAACGTCACAATAACGATTGGGCCTCGGCGCCATTAGGGGACGCCCGCGCCAAACTGCTACCATGACCCATGATCCTCAGCTCGCTGCGCAGGTCGCCGATCGTCTGGACGACCATCTGCGCACGCGGCCACACCTGGCTGAGCGAATCTACCGCGAACTGCTCATGGCCTTGCATCGCCGGGGCATCGCAACCATCGATCAGATCCACGACGAGGCGCGTCAACGCGCCGGTCACGCCGTGCCGGAACCCCTCGACGATCCCAACAAAGCCGAGCGCGACCGCTGGGATGATCGAGAACGCGACCTCGTTGAGAGGATCACCCGCGAGTATGTCTGCCGTCAATTCACTCTGGCCGACATCGACGACCTGCCGATCCTGAAAACGCCACCTTTGCCTGGAAACCCTGCACGTATCGACTGGCCAGATGGCG
>JADFMZ010000088.1 GCA_022563615.1 Planctomycetota bacterium | reverse complement strand
GAAGGCAAGCCCTGAAAGGGCGGCCTAGCAGCCCGTTGAAAAATTGTGGCACGGGTTTGTAACCCGTGTTTTCGCCGGTTGAAAACCGGTGCCACACTCAATCCTTGTGTTTTTCAACAGGCTGCTAGGCGTATTCCGCCCTTTCAGGGCTCGCAGTGTCCCGCACTGAATCAGTCCCAGGGCGTTGCCCTGGGCTGGTCTAAGACGCCCCTTCGGGGCTGTTCTATGCTCCCGCGGTTCAGACATGCGACGGATAACACTTGCCCGCCGATTCTGTCACGCACCCCGCGACGATCACCAGAGCCTATCCCGGTCGAACCCTGTCGGATATCAGGTGTTCATGCAGGCGCGGGCGCGGGTTGTTCTTCCGGCAACACGAGGCGGGAAAAGATCCAGAGTTCAGCCAGAAGCAGCCCGATGGCCAGCGGCATCATGGTCACCCCGGCGAAGTCGTGAAAGAAGCGTTCCGCGGCTTCGCTGCCGACGTGCAGGAACAACATGGCGGTCGTCACCAGGCGCACGAGATTGCAGGCGATGGCGATCGGCACCGTGGATATCACCAGCATCGCTTTTTGCCATCGGGGCCGGCGGATCGAATAGGCCAGCACACTGCCGACCACGACAAAGGCGGTGAGCATGCGCAGCCCGCTACAGGCTTCCGCAACCGCAATCGGAACGGTTCCGTTGAGCACCATAACATTTCCCTCGCGGGTTACCGTGTTGCCGAGAAGTTCCAGCCAATAGACGGCCCCGGTGGTTGCGTGGGTTTGCAACGGTCCTGAAATCAGGTTGTGGATCTTGCCCGGTAACGGCACCATCAGGAACAGGAACAGCAAAATCCATTGGACCCGGCGCCAGACCTGCGTTCCGCAGACCAGAAGCGCGACGCCGATGATGGCTAGTACGAACGCGTAACGCTCGGCGGATTGGTACATGTACACCAGGCCGAAGGCTCGCCCCGCCTCCGCGAACAAGACCAGCACGATGCCCCACCAACAAGGTCGAATGGTACAACCGCGCAGGGCGTGGCGCTCCTGCCACAGCAGGTAGATCGCCGCCAGCGGCACAAGCTGTCCGACCGAATAGTTGTCGTCGCTCTGCCAATCTTTATACAGCTCGGTCAGGGTCGGCCAGAATGACCACAGCAACGCCCCAAGCAGGACGGCCACGAACGCAGCGAACCGGACAATGTCGGCTCGACCCGCGCTGACCGTGGGAACAGGGTTGACCGGATCGGGTTGAGACACGCTCAATTCTCTCCAGGCTCGGGTTCACCGGTTCCGGCAGTCGCAACCGCATTAGCCAACAATGTTTGGATCAGCCCGGCGGAGGCGGCTGCGAAAGCGCGAAGCGACTTCTCTGCGGCGTTGCGAGGCCAATCCTGCCCACTGGCGATCTGTACCTGGGCCACATAGCCCACGTCGGTCCGAAACTGCAATGCCTGAGAACGCAACTCTTCGACATCGGGGTAAAACTTCCCATCGATGAGATAATAGTTCAGCACGGTAACCCGGCGCGTATCGAGCCCGCCTCGAGAAAACGTGTGAATCTGGCAAGGCAGTTCGGCGCCGTTGTTCAGGGGTACGCCGGCCCGCCGGGTTTGTTCATGCGTCCAACCCGCACCGGGATAGCACACTTGCGGGCGATGCGGCATCAGGTCGCGCATCCGCGTGCCGAATCCGACGAATAAGGAGACCCGGCTTGGAGTGCCTCGCTGGCTGTACGTTCGACTGATACGGTCATCCGTATCCGTGATTTGGATGACTGCTGCGTTGATCGTGAGTTCACGCCCAACCCAATCTCCGATCTGCAGCGGCAGCCGCGACAGCGTTCCCTGCGGCAAGCGCGCGGCACCGGTAAGCTGAGCGAATTGCGATGCAGCCAGTCGGTACGCGAACCCGGAAGTCGCTAGCAGCGCAACGGCCACGCAAGTAGAGACCCATAACCCAACGGGTTGCGGCCGATGTTCAGTTTGGGTGGCTGCCGGCATGTTCGTTCCCCACAAGAAGAAAATGGGCCATCCCTTTCATCGGCCAATAGGGGACTGCGTGTCTACATCGATCGAAAATCGTAAGGGATTCGCCGGGACAAATCAAGGAATCAGAATCGCCTTTCCCCCTAACTGGTGGAACCGAATGCGCGCCGGCGCCGGTCCAAGGCCTGTCGCGCTGATCCATACCTGGTTGTTTACGGACGCGGAGCGATCGAGGGGGATGGATCAAGGCGTAGGCCGGTTAGCCCGCTCAGTCGTGCCTGCAACGTTCGGGCGTACTCCAGGCATGAAGGTTCCGTGCAATGTTTTACGCAGAGATCAATCGACGCGCGGGCAGCGTCCATACGGTCAGCGGCGATCATGAGCCGCGCCACCAGGCAAAACGTCCAGACGTCGCCGGGCTGCTGCTGATCAAACCGCTCGATCGCCCGCAGGAGCCGCGCCCGCGCCTGCACGCCCCGTTCTTCCAACTCGCACAGAGTCTCAACCCCGGCCACGGCTTCGTCGTAGCGGGCCTCAATCAGTGCGACGTAGATGGTGTGGACGCGGCGGAACTCCGACACGATCGTTTGGACCTCCGGCGTAGCCGATTCGTTCTGCAGCGCACGTTCAAACAACGGCGCTGCTCGGGTCGTATCGCCGCCGGCGTAGTGGATTTGGGCAAGGTTCAGGCAGGCGGTTGCGTGATTGGGGTCAATCCGCAACACCTGGAGATAGGATTGCACGGCCTCAGCCTGCCGACCTTGCGCGCCGTATACAGCCCCAAGGTTGACTCGTGCGTCGAGGTTTTCCGACATCCATTCGAGCAGCCTGAGCAGCCGTGTTTCGGCGGTCTTCAAGGCCTCTTCCGTGCCGAGTTGAAGGTCAAGCTCGGTCAGACCCATCGCGGCGGGCACGTCATAGGCATTGTTGGCAAGCGCCTGGTCGTACATCTCGCGAGACTTTTCTGATCGACCCAATCGCCGGTACACCGACGCGAGACGGTGGATCGCGGGGTTCTGCGATGGGGCGGCTCGCACCGCGGCTTCGTAAAACGGGAGGGCCTCCTCGATGCGATTCAACTCGTCGTAGGCCATCGCCAGACGGTACATGGCCAACGGACTCTCGGGATCGATCCCGAGGGCTTCATGCAGCAGCCGCAGTGCTTCGTCCGGTCGGCCCCGTTTCAGTTCCGACATGCCCATGAGCTGATAGGCGCCGCTTCGCACTTTGGAGCTATCAAAGAGCAACTCCCGCTTGGCGTAGTCGATGGCAGTTGCATAGTCGCCGGCCTTGTAATGGGACCAGCCCAACCGTTCCGCCACTCGCGGGATTTCGGGGAAGAGCCGGGCTACTCTTCCCGTCTTTTTCAACGGGGTTTCGTAGAATGATGCCACATGCCAACAGAGGGCGACCAGCACCACGCAAACGCCGGCCGCAGTAACCGGTAGAACGATTTTGCGAATCCAGGCAGCCGTGCATGCGCCGTATGCCCGGTATCCCCCAACAGCGCCGGCCCACCAGAGCCCGATGATCGGCAGGTACATGTAGCGATCCGCGGCCAGCACGTTTCGCGCGGGAATGATGGGCAACGTATCCACAATGGCGGCGATAAACCAGATCGCCCCAAGTAGTGCGGCGCGGGATCGCCACGCAGCCGCCCCCCAAAAAAGTAGCACCGGAACGACAATCAGAGCCGCTCGCCATGTGGCTGGGTCTGTCCAGTACACGATGGGAGGTGTCGGATAATAGCTGGACAAGCCAACCGGCCAGATAACATGCTGAAAGTAACAAGATAGAGCAAGAAGGATGCGTACCGCTCTGGGGCCCCGCAAATGTTCCGAAGCCAGCGAGAACAAATCGGCTTCCGAAGTAGCCTGGATGTTAATCAACAGGAACACGCCAGTCATGACCATGCACGCGGACCAGAGTCCGACGATTCTCCATTGCAACTTCGCCCCATGCGCGACGGCGACCAGAATCAACAGAATCGGCAGGCCGGCGCGCACCTTGCTCAAGGCCGAACACAGTAGGAACAGAAAGGTCAATGCGGCGAAAAAGGTGACGGCGTAGCGTGGGGCCGGCATTTCGTCGTTATGGGCAGGCGAACGGCTCGTGACATCCAGGCGACTTAGAAACGCATTGAACGATAAGAGTGTTGCCAGCGCGAAGAAGGTGGACATGAGGAACATGCGGCCGTTGAGCCACGCCACGACTTCGGTCTGGAGTGGATGAATCGCAAAGAGCATCGCAGTTGCAGTTGCAATGGCGCTTGCGGAGCCCGATGGTTCGTTTGGATGTTGCTCCTGTAGGGTCCGCCGTGCGGACCTCGTTTCAAGAGAGTCATCAATGGACCGCACGGAGGATCCTGTTTCAAGATCGTCATGGATGGTCCGCACGGCGGACCCTACGGGTTGGGTCTCATCTCTGCCGCGATTCTTTCGAAACCAGGAAAATCTTCGCGTTCCAATACGTTGCAGGCGCGCCACGAGGAACCAAACGAGAAGGGTATTCAAGGCGTGAAGAAGAACGTTGTCGAGGTGGAACAGCCAGGCAAAGGCCTGGGGGCCTCGTTCGTAGAGCCCCAACACTTTCGTCAGCGCAAACTCCGCCTGAAAGCTCAAGAGGGCCAACGGCTGATACAGGTCTCGGTGGAACGTCGTAAACAGTTTGACCGCATGGTCGAAGGACGGGTGGTTCACCAACACGTGATTCAGGGCAAGCCGGTGATCGTCACCGCCGACGAACCCGCCGCGAAGGGTCGGAATTCCCATGGCCACAGCCGCCAGAAACACGATTGCGCCCTGGAGGAACAGCCGGGTTCGACGGCGACCAGCGGCAAGGTTGTTAAGATCGTGCAACATGGGAAGACGCCATTGTATTCCAATAACTTCCAACAAAACCGAGCCGCAGGCTTCAGCCTGCGCGAACGTTTGAGTGTCGTGGTCGCTTCGAAATACGTCTTACTAGATGGTCCAAATCAACGAGCATGATTCCGAATCACTCCCGAGCCGCGGGCTCTAGCCCGGTAGGTGTTTTGAATATCCAAACCGGTTGCTGACGATCGTGGGATCGGGTTGAGGTTTCTTTCGTTCTGAACGATCGTCGCCATTGTGCGTTCGCGCAGGCTGAAGCCTGCGGCTCTGGTCGGGAAACACGCTAAACACGTGCCTGACCCGCGCGATCATACGTCCATGAAGGCGCTCCGCAATCGCATACGGTCAAATAGAATCGCGGCGGCTTGGCCACAACGATGGGATGATGGGGAAAACACGAGCCCTAAGTGCGGCCGACTCGCCACCAGCACGGCTTGCGTTCAAACCTGAACCACGCCACAATGATTCCATCGAGCGATGACAGCGGGGTGGTTCGCCGCATCGGTTCGTCGTTTCTCCCAAGAAAGGAAATATCATGGCCAGTGGAAAGGACATCGTGGCGGGGCAGTTGGCAACCGGGCAATATCTGATCGAGAAGTTTACAGCCGACCTGACCGACGAGGAGTTTTTCGCGGCGCCGGTGCCCGGCGCCAACCACGCTGGATGGGTTCTCGGCCACATCGCAGTGTCCGAAGATTCGTTGTGCGCGGTGGCGACGGGATCAGACAAGCGCATTCCCGAAGCCACCCAGAAACTATTCGGTGGAGAGTCCGAATGCTCCAACGATCGGTCGAAGTATCCCTCGCGAAAGGAGATCGAGGAGCTCTATCGTCAGGCGCGAGCCCACACGCTGGAAGCGTTGAAAGGCTTCGACGAAGGGAAGTGGGATGATCCTTCACCCGAAGGTTTTCCGAAAGAGGTCTTTCCGACGTTGGGGTCGATATGGTCCATGCAGGGCACGCATCTGTTCTGGCACATCGGGCAGATCACGGTGTGCCGGCAGGCTATGAAGAAAAAGCGGGTACTCGGCGGGAGCGATTAACAATCCTTGGGGCAGGGCAAAGATGATCTTTGCCCTACCCCTGCTTGGTGGTTGCCAACACGCCTACCTCACTCCAGGGGCCAAGTGGGAATGCGTCCGGGAGTCCAGGGCGCCCCGGCGGCTTCGAGCTTCTCTTCGACGCCTACAAGATCTTCCTGGATTAGCTTGCGCAATTGTGCCAATACTTCGGTAAACTCCGCGCCGGCATGTTCGTAGGACTCGCGCTGGGATTGCGTGGGCGCAGAGGTCACGTACCAATCGATGGCCACGCTTACCCGATGGCTGATGGAGGGCGGGACCGGTTCCTGATGTTTTGCAAGCGTGCGATCACCTCGAAGTCGGGTGAACAACGGATTGAGCCGTCGATCCAGGTCGTCGATTTCGGCAAGCAAGGATGGGTCAGCCGCCGGCGTCGCCTGGAAGGCCTTTCGCAGATGCGCGATCCGATTCCGCGCCTCGTCCGCCACCTTCAACGCTCCGCGCACCGCGCGCTGAAGCTGCGCCGCCTTTCTTTGGAAATCCATGACCTCCTCGCGGTCCTCGGCTGCGAAGGTGGCCAAGCCTAGCGGGATGACGTTGAACGGGACCGGCTCCACAAGCTCGGTAATCTTGCCGTCGACCTCCTTGGCCAGCGTGACCGTATAGCTTCCGGGCAGTGCGAGCGGGCCGGAGGGCGATCGCATCCACGGCGGTAAATCCTTACGCGGCTTGAGCACAACCGGTGTTGTGGCCGGATCGCGCAGATTCCATGCGGCGCGGTGAATGCCTTTTTTCCGCGATCCGCTGATGCGGCGCACGATGTCGCCGCCTTCGTCGCGAACGATCAGGAAGACAGACGGCTTTTTCTCCTCATCCTCAGCCCGAAGCTCCTCGATCGTGGGGTAGGGCGGCGTCTTGCCGGCCTTTCGGGCTTTCTTTTCCGCCTTGCGGCGGCGCTCCTGGCGCGTCTCGATCTTTTCCTTCAGGTAATAGGTGAAGACGGCGCCGAAGGGCGGATTCGGCGCTGCATAGTACGAGGCGCCCTGTGATCCTCGGCCCGACCATCCGCCCAGTCGACTGTTTTGGATGTAGTGAAGGGCGTCCTTGACGGGAAACACAACAGCCTCGCGTTTGAGCAGTTCGTCGTCAACCAGACGCAACGGAGTGTAGTCGTCCAGAATGGAGAACCCACGACCGAACGTTCCCAGAACCAGGTCGTTCTCGCGGCGCTGAATGGCGATATCTTTGACCGCGATCGTCGGCATGCCGCCCTTGAGCCTGATCCAGCGTTTCCCGCCGTCGACGGTGAAGTACACTCCGAACTCCGTACCCGTAAAGATCAAATCAGATTTTTCGTGATCCTGTTGGATCGAATAGACGGTCTCGCGTTCGGGAAGATCACCCGCAATGGATTCCCAATTGACACCGCGATCCGTACTCTTGAGCAGATAGGGCTTGAAATCCCCCTTCTTGTGGTTGTCGAAAGCCGCGTAGACCGTATCCGCATCGTGCAGGGATGCCGTCAGGCAACTGACGTAGGCCATGTCGGGAATCCCCGGAAACAAAGCGATCTTTCGCCATGTCTCTCCCGCATTTTCCGTGACCTGAATCAACCCGTCGTCAGTGCCGACGTAGATCAGTCCTTCCGCAAGAGAGGATTCGGCAAGCGAAACGATGTTCCCATAGATAGAGGTCGAGCGGTTCTTGGCTACCGCATCCACGCTCTGAACCTTGTCCATCACCTTCAACTGGTTGCGATCCATGCGCCGCGTCAGATCGTCGCTGATCACCGTCCAACTGTCGCCGCGATTGTCCGAACGAAACAGCTTGTTGGCGGCGAAGTAGAGTCGTGTATGACTGTGCGGGCTGAGGATCACCGGGGAATCCCAATTCCACCGATAAGGCTCATCGTCGGGAGCTTCGCGGGGTTTGATATCAACGATCTCGCCGCTACGGCGATCGTGTCGAACCAGCCCGCCGTATTGCCACTGGCTGTAGACGATGTTGGGATCCTCGGGGTCAATGACCGTTTCATATCCGTCGCCGCCGACCGTGATGAACCAATCTTCATTGGTGATGCCGGCGGGGCTTAACGTTCGTGACGGCCCTCCCTGAGTGTTGTTGTCCTGCGTCCCGCCGTAGATGTAGTAAAACGGCTTTGAGTTATCGACACTGACGCGGTAGAATTGAGTGACCGGCAGGTTGTCCTTGAACAACCAGTTCTTTCCCCGATCGAAGCTTTCATACACGCCGCCGTCGCACCCGACGAGCAGGTAGTCGTTGTCATCCGGGTCGATCCAGAGCGCGTGGTCATCCACGTGCCGATGCTTGCGGGGCGTGCGTTGAAACGTCTTGCCGCCGTCCTCCGTCACGTGCATGAACGTGTCCAGCAAATACACTCGATCCACATCGACGGGATCGCAAACGACCTCGTTGTAGTACTGCGCGCTGGCCGTGTCGTACTTGTTTCGCCTCTTCCAGGTTTCCCCTCGATTGGTGGAGCGGAAGAACCCGCCTTTGTCCTGCTGGGCTTCCACAATGGCATAGATCACGTCGGGGTTGACCGGCGAAACGCATAGGCCGATCCTGCCCATGTCGACTTTGGGCAGACCCTTGGTCAGTTTCCGCCAGGTCAAACCCGCGTTGGTGGATTTATAAACAGCCGATTCGGGGCCGCCGTTAATCAACGTCCAAACGTGCCGCCGTCGCTGATAGGAAGACGCATAAAGGATGTCGGGGTTGCGCGGGTCCATGTGGACCTCATTCACGCCGGTGTCGTCGCTGATGTGCAGGATGCGTATCCAGGTCTTTCCTCCATCCGTGGTTTTGTACAGCCCGCGATCTCCACCGGACCGCCACAGCGGTCCCTGCGCCGCTACGTACACGACGTCGGAATCGCGCGGATCGATGAGAATCATGCCGATGTGTTCGGAGTCCTTCAGACCCATGTTCTCCCAATTCTTGCCGCCGTCGCGCGTGCGATAGACGCCGTCGCCGAACGAAACGCTTCGCTGGCTGTTGTTTTCGCCGCTGCCCACCCAAACGACATGGGGGTTCTGTGGATCCATGGTGACGCAGCCGATGGAATAGGAGCTTTGCTTGTCGAAGACCGGCGTCCAGGTCGTTCCCGCATTGGTCGTCTTCCACACGCCGCCCGAGCAGACAGCCGCGTAGTAATGGGCCCGATCGTGAGGATCCACGGCGAAATCGCAAATGCGCCCGGACATCAGCGCCGGTCCGATCGACCGAAGCTTCAACCCTGCAAAGGTGGAAGCCGACATCGGCTTGTCCTTCGACGCTTCGTCATCCGCATCCTCTTCGTCCGCAAGGACGACGGACACCGCACAGACCGAAACAAATAGCCCGACAAATAATGGCCAAATCGTTCTCATGATGTTTCCTTTCCTTCAACCTCCTGGACGACCCCATACATCCGCGCAGCGGCGAGATAATCCAAACCCTACCGCAGAGCCTGCCGCGACGAAAGCGCAGGCTGTTTCAGCCATTCGGCGCCGAACATCGGCGCAAGAGGGAGGTTCCTCAACGGGAATCTTATCGGACAGACGATCCTTCATGTTGAATACGGCCCGAGTCGAAATCCAAGAGCTTCCATCAAGACCGAGCCGCAGGCATTTTGAAAAGGCCTGCGCGAACGTCGGAGCGTCGTAGGCGATTCGAAACACGTTTTGTTTGAAGATCCAATTCTGGTTGCTCTTGTCATTACTTTGAGTGTGTTTGAGCATTCCCTTTCTGGACCGTGCCCGTAAGAAGGTGTCGAAAACCATCTTTCCGCTAAGAGAGGCTTATCGAAAACAGTCTTATTCAACGGAATCACTCGAGCAGCCAACGAGCACGCGGGCTATTGGATTGCCGTCGGAACTGGTATCATGGAAGGGGAACCGTCGAAATCCTCACGGGCAGCCGTCCAAGGAATTGGCGATTCTACAGATATGAAGCGTACGAACGAACGATCAACGCTGGCGCGATCATTTGCGCGAACCGAGGCTGAAACATGAAAGTGCTGAGCCTGGAAACTTTTCGGTTGGGGCTGGACAACCTGTGGCTGCACAAGCTGCGGTCGCTGCTGACCTCGCTGGTCATCATCTTCGGAGTGGCGGCGGTGATCTGCATGTTGTCGAT
>JADFMZ010000087.1 GCA_022563615.1 Planctomycetota bacterium | reverse complement strand
CGTGGGATACTACTGCGGCCTACCCGACCCCGACGGCAACCGTGTGGAGTTTTCCCCACGGCCAACGAATCGGCTGACGCGGGTTCTTGTCAGCAAGTTCTCAGCGTGATCGGAACAGGACGATGATTAGATGGTACCGGGCGTTCACCGGCCGACGCATGATTCGGGCTGTCTCCACCGTTCCAGGAAAAAAGTGTGGCTTTGTAGTGGATTCTCGACCGTTTCAGGACTAAAAGAATATCGGAACGAAACAGCCTTCGGGGTCGCAATCGACGCGGCATGAAACGCAGCCGACTCGATCATGCGCAATGCCCCGGGGTAAGTGAGTTTCAAACCGCTGCGGTGGCGACGGCTGGGGCTGGCCCGCACAACTGGACGTCCAGGGTTGGACGACGCCGGTTCCCTACCGCTTGTTCCCCGGCGGCGGAATGCTCACGGGGTGCCAAGGGCTCGAACTCCATGAAACCAAAATCCAATGGACCGCCAAACTCTCGGATCCTTTGGATCATCGGAATTGCAATTACAGGTCTTGCTCTGCCCTCGGAAGGCGGCCCCAATCCCCGGCGTGCTCAGGCTGATGTCGCGGTCCGACCTGAACCGGCCCAGTTCCATCCGAGCCGCCTATTGGTTCGATTCAAGCAGGCTGCCTCTGTCGCCGGAAATGGTGCGGTAGAGCGCATCCGACCAGGCCACCGCGTCGTGAGACCGGTCCGAGCCGTGGCCAATCTTTTGGTTGTGGAGGTGCCTTCAGGCACGGTGCAAGAGGCTCTGGCTTCGTATCGCGCCGACCCGAACGTGTTGTATGCCGAGCCGGATTTTGTCGTCCACACCACGGCTGTGCCCAACGACCCAGGCTTCTCCTTTCTTTGGGGTTTGCAAAACGCCGGCCAAACCGTCAACGGAGATCCCGGCACAGCGGGTGCGGACGTGGGCGTAACGGCGGGATGGGACGTGTGGACCGGGGGCGTTGGGTTTCGCATCGCCGTCATTGACACGGGCATCGACCTGAATCATCCCGACCTGCGGGCCAACCTCTGGATCAACTTTCTGGAAATCCCCGGCAACGGCATCGACGACGACGGTAACGGCTGGGTGGATGACGTGTACGGATTCAACACGGTAGCGGGTTCAGGCGACCCGATGGACACGGTCGGGCATGGAACCCATATCGCCGGCACGATCGGTGCGGTGTCCAACAACGGGCTCGGTGTGGCCGGGTTGAATTGGCATTGCAAGCTAGTGGCTTTGAAGTTTACGAATGAGGAAGGTGAGGGCTTTATCTCCGATGCGATTACAGCGTTGCAATATGTGATCGATAACGGCATCAAAGTTTCCAACAACAGTTGGGGCTGTTACGAATGTTTTTCCCAGGCGCTATACGACACCATCGCGGCGAGCCAGGCGATCGGACACGTGTTCGTTGCGGCTGCGGGCAACGGTATCTTCGGACTCGGCGTGGACACGGACCTCTTCCCCTTCTACCCCGCCAGCTTCGATCTACCCAACGTGATCGCCGTAGCGGCGACCGACAATGATGACCGGAAGGCGAAGTTCTCAAACTTTGGCCGGCTCAGCATCGATATCGGCGCGCCGGGCGTCAACATCTACAGCACCGTCACGGGCGCCGGATATGGTTTTGCCAGCGGCACGTCGATGGCTACGGCGCATGTGACCGGAGCCGTTGGATTGCTGATGAGTCGCCGGAACGTCCCCTGGCAGGAAGTGCGCGAAAGGCTGTTTTCGGTCGTTCGACCGTTGGATTCATTGTTGGGTTTGACCACCACCGGAGGTGTGTTGAACGCTGCCGCTGCGGCTGGAGACTGCAATCACAACGGCATGCTCGACGAGCTTGACTTGACGCTCGGAACCAGCGACGACTGCAACGACAATGGAGTGCCGGATGAATGCGAGCCGGATTGTAACGATAATCAGGTCGCGGATCGTTGCGATACACGCGACGGGACAAGCGACGACTGCAATGCCAACGGCGTTCCGGATGAGTGTGAACCCGATTGCAACGGCAACAACAGGGCTGATTCCTGCGATTTGACCCTCGGGGCAAGCGACGACTGCAATGAGAATGGTGTTCCCGACGAATGCGAACCCGCCTGGGATTGGGATTGCAATACCAATCAACAGGCGGACCTTTGCGATCTCTTCGATGGGACCAGTCGAGACTGCAACGGCAACCACTTACCCGACGAGTGTGACATCGCCGGTGGCGTCAGCGAAGATTGTTCCGGCAACGGCCTACCGGATGAGTGCGAGCGCGACTGCAACGACAATCGGATCGCGGACAGTTGCGACATCCTTAATGGGACGTCGCAGGACGATGATGCGGATGGTGTTCCAGACGAATGTGTACTGGGTTTTGCGCTGATACCCGTGGCGGCATCCGGCGACTTTACTGTGCAGGAGTCCGAAATCTTCATCCTCGAAGGCGGTTCGCGCGTGACCTTCGAGATTCAACTGTCCGGCTGGGATCCGGATCAAGACGGCGATCCTCGCTTGTATCTGTATCAGGTTGAGATCGACGGGGCGGGTTTCCTGTCCGGCTCCGAGGGTTTCCTGAGTCTGGCGCAGGTACCCTGCCTCGACAACGACGACTGCGTGGGCGATTCGGTTTGCCAGGCCTCCGGGTTCTGTAATGCTGAAGGGTCGCTGAACGTTGATGAATCGCATCCGGCGTTTTTGTTTTCCGAGCTGCCCACAATCTCTGTCTCCAGCCCACTCGGCCTTCGCATGGGTAGCCTTGTATTCAATCTTGAGGATGCGGCGGTCGACCTGGGAGTGGACGTCTATGTGGGGACGCTGGTTCTCGACGTCTCTACCGACGCATGGGGAACGTTTACGGTTGCCCTGAGTCCGACAGGTAGTTTTCTTCAGGACGACAGCAAAGGATCCAACCTGATTGCAGTCCGCGGATTTCGACCCGCTTTGGTGACTATTCTAGCAGACTGCAATGGGAACAGCGTTCTGGATGAGCATGACATTCGCGACGGGACCAGCCAGGATTGCGACGGCGATGGAGTGCCCGACGAATGCGTTGACCCGAATAATGACTGCAATGGCAACACGGTACCGGATGTTTGCGATACGACTAATGGAACCAGCCGGGACTGCAATGGCAACGGGATTCCCGACGAATGCATCGAGCTTGAGGCAGATTGCAATAACAACGGGATCCCGGATATGTGTGACATCAACGGAGGATTCAGCACCGACTGCAATCACAACCGTATCCCCGATGACTGTATCCATCTTGAGCAAGACTGTAACACGAATGCGATTCCGGATTTCTGCGACATTGAAGTGGGCGCGAGCGGTGATTGCAATGCGAACGGTATGCCGGACGAGTGCGAACTGGACTGCAATGCAAACGACTCGCCCGATGATTGTGACCTTGAGGCGGGCACAAGTAGAGACTTGGATGAGAACGGCATCCCGGACGAGTGCCAGCGCACGCTCCGCGTTCCCGACGAATACGAAACAATCCAAGAGGCTTTGGATGCGGCGGGGACGGGAGATGTCGTGCTGGTTGCCGACGGAACCTACTCGGGCCCGGGGAACGCGGAAATCGACTTCCGAGGTAAGGCCATCACTCTGCGCAGCGAGAATGGCCCGGATAGGTGCACCATCGACGCTACGGACATGAACATCGGTGTCGTGTTCGTGAGCGGTGAGACGCCAGCCAGTCGTTTGGAGGGGTTCACCATCGCCCATGCACGCGTGTGCGGCGTTTTCTGCGCCGGCAGCGGCCCGACGATTCGTCGTTGCATCGTGCGGAACAACGGACCCGTGGGAACGGGAATCTATTGCTTCATGCGTGGCGATCCAATCATTTCGGATTGTACGATTACTAGAAACAGCGCCGGCTTTTCCGGCGGCGGCATCTTCTGCGACCAGAGCAGCCCGACCATCACCGGATGCACGATCACCCAAAACACGGCGCGCAATGACGGCGGCGGCATATTCGCCTTCGTTAGCAACCTGACCATCCGGGATTCCATCATTTCGGGCAACTTCGCCCGCGGGCGGGGAGGGGGAATCTTCGTGATCGGCGGACACCCGGTGATTCGTGAATCATGGATCAAGGGGAATACGATAAGAACATCCGATGCCAATGTGGGCAGTGGCGGAGGAATACACTTGCTGCGGTCGGAGGCATTGGTGGCGAACTGTCTGGTCACGGGTAACGCCGCCAAAGTCAATGGCGGAGGAGTGTACCTGGAGTCAGGGAATCCAGTGATTGCGAACTCCACGATTCTTGGGAACGCGGCGCGGGCCGGCGGAGGCGTGTACCAGGCCGGCGGAGAGGGGGATGCATTCGCCTGCTGCCACACGGGCATTTGCGAAAACAACATCGTCGAATTGCAGTGCGACAACCTGGGAGGCACCTGGTACCCGGGCCTGCTCTGTACCGACGTGGAGTGTGGCACACAGTCGTGCTGTCTGGAAGATGGATCGTGTGAAGATAAGACGGTTCTGGACTGCCTTGCGGCCGGCGGGCGCCTCACTGGGGTGGGTACGCAATGCTCGGTTGCGGATTGTACACCAACGGTAACCAATTCCATCCTTTGGATGAACCTGGCCGCCGTCGGACATAGTATTGAGAGCGGGGCTTTGACAGCCTCGGTCGTGCATTCCACGGTTAGCGGGGGCTGGCCTGGTGATGGCAACTCGTCCGATGCGCCGTTGTTTGTAACGCCCGGGTACTGGAGCGGGCCCGGCGTTTGGACCGATGGGGATTACCATCTTCTGTTCGAATCGCCGGAGATTGACGGCGGGAGCGAAGAGTTCCTCCCCGTTGGAATCGGCACCGATTACGATGGCCATGCGCGAATCCTATGCGGAGGCGTTGATCGCGGCGCGTATGAACATGGAATCGGCGACTTCGACTGCAATGGAGTGGTTGATCTTTCCGACTTTCTGCGCTGGCCGGAGTGTTTCACCGGCCTGAACGTCGCGGCGCAGGCGGAAGGGTGTGGCGCCTTCGACTACGATGCGGATGGGGATGTTGATCTTAAGGATTACGCGGGCTTCCAGAATACCGCGGCGCATTCAAACCCGGAATGAGCGGCGGATGGCAGCGCCGGGCCGACCAGAAAAGCGAGGGTAGGCCCTGTGGTCCAAGAAAAGTTCCCGTTGATTACGGAGCGAAATCGTCGGTCTGGGTGTAGCCCTTGGGGACAACCGGCTTGAACGGACTTCGTACAAACGTCGGATTCACCACGACATCGGTGAGCAACATTTCCGTCGTTCCCTCCTTGTCGTCGCGCATGTATAAGCGGGTCACTCGCCTGGGCAGCAGATCCTTCTTGGCGAAGTACCACACCATTTCCGGTGGGTCCGACGGCTTGAGATGAACCACGTAGCATTCCTCGTCGCCGATTTTGGTCTCGTCCCTCAGATCCATCGCGCCCGACTGTAGCGCCTCATCAAAAGGTTCCGGATCGGTGAACGCGCGAAGCAGGGCCCTGCGAATGCCCCGGCCGGCGGACCCCAGAACCGCGATGTCCATATCCTGATGCACCGTCTTGGTGGAGGGATCCACAAGAAAGAACTCGTTGCCGTCGGACCCGGCGGACAGCTCCCGCACCTCGCTCGATTCCGACGGTGTTATCTTCAACTCGCAGAAGAAACGATCGATGTCATGTTCTGAGCGCCCACCCATGACGATTGTTCCTTTGATTTCGGGCACGCGGGCTGCTATCCATTCCGTCCCTTTGTAGTCGATCGTGTAGCTGACCGACTTCACGGCTTTCAGAGCAGCCGCAGCTTTGCTGAGGATCGCTTTGGCCTCATCCTGTCGCCCGCCCGCTTTGCCCGATTCCTCTGCCATCGTTATGGCCGTCAGGCCCAGCATGAGGATCACACTTAACATGGTTCGCATCATGGTTCTCCTGCCGCAATAAAGTTCAGCCCCGGCGGGCCGGCTCTTGCGAATCCCTACCCCGATCCAACAGCCCACACCCTACCGCAATAGACCGTGCAAATCCATCCGGTGCTTCTCGGCAGGTGAATGGAGGGTCTCGACCTCCGATGAGTCTTGCGTCACGCCTGCCGCGCCGGCCTTGAGCCGATCCCGCTCACCCCGAACAATGAGCTTATCCCAAAAAGTGTGGCACGGGTTTGCAACCCGTGCATTTCACCGGTTAAAAACCGGTGCCACACGGATGAATGGGACAAGCTCTATACCGCGATTCTGAGTCCGTCGAAGGCCAACGCCATACCTTTTGGAAGTTTCCTGTTGGTCGCCTCGTGGCCAAGCTCGTGCGTCATGTGCGTGAAGTAGGTTGTTTTGGCCCCGATTCTTTGCGCCATCTCGACGGCTTGGTCAATCGTAAAATGGGTCGCGTGGGGCGTGTTGCGAAGGGCATCGAGCACGAGTACGTCCAGATCGCGCAGCAGCGCCAGGGATTCCTCCGGGATGACGTTGCAGTCCGTGCAGTAGGCGAAGCGACCGAAGCGGAGCCCCAGCACGGGCATCGGCCCGTGCATGAGCGGGATCGGGATGATGGTCTCGCCTCCGATTTCAAACGGCTGTGAGTCGATGGCGTGCAGTTCCAATTGCGGGCTGCTGTGCGGAGACCCGGGTTTCGGATCAAACGCGTAGGAAAACATTCGTTGCAAAGCGGACACCGTTTGCTGCGAGCCGTAGCAGGGAATCTTACGTTTCATGATCCAGTTGAACCGGCGCAGGTCGTCGAGGCCCATCACGTGGTCGGCGTGGTGGTGGGTGAACAGAACGGCGTCGAGACGTTTGATGTTGTTGGCCAGGCATTGCAAACGAAGCTCGGGGGCGGTGTCCACGAGGAAATGACATCCACCCACGCGTACGAAGATGCTGGGGCGCGTGCGCCGATCGCGTGGATCGTCGGACGTACACACCTCACAGTCGCACCCGATCATCGGCACGCCGTGCGACGTTCCGCTTCCCAGGATGATGACTTCGATGGGTGAAGGGGCTGCATTCATGTTACACGTTGTCCGCCTCTCGGTTCAGGGCGATCGCTGCACGACTGCGTTGCTCGGAACCATCATACGGCGGCGCCGGCACGCCCGCCACGGACCGCTCTTCCTGTTCCGCAACGGGTTGACCGAACCAACGCCTTACGTTACTGTGCGGTCCATCGATATGCGCCGCACTCTGCTTTGTCTGTTCTCCATCGGAGCCTTGGCCTTCCTGAGCGCATGTGCGCAGCGGGACCGGTTTCCCGCTGATTCGGTGGCCGATGCGTGGAGACGGCGACCCGACGATTCAGCCTCGCCGCCCCCGATATATCGTCCGCAGCCCCGCCAGGAAACACCGACCGGCAACGCAGCGTCCGCGACGGGCGAACCTCTGCTCGCCAGGGTCAACGGCCGGCCTATCCCTCGACGGCACGTGGTGGATTTGCTGCTTCGCACGCACGGTCCTGCGGTTCTGGAGCAGTTGATCGGGCTGGAGGCGGCGCTGGCCGCTGCCGCCGAGAACGGAATCCGAATCACCGACGCCGACGTCGAGGCTGAAACCGCACGGTCGCTTCGCAATCTGTCCAACCCGCTGTCGTCCGTGACAGAGGGTGACATGGATCGCGAAACCGCGGAGCGGCTGCTCGACAGGGTTCTTACTCAACGCAATATCAGCAGAGAGGTTTTCCGCGTCGTGATGCGGCGCAACGCGCTCTTGAGAAGGATCGTTCAATCGCAACTCCACGTAACCGATCAACAGCTTCGAGACGAATACGAGCGCGCCTACGGCGAGCGCGTAGAAGTACGCCACATTCAACTGGCGACGCCGGCGGAAGCGGCGCGCGTACAGGAGCGACTCGCAGCCGGTGAGGACTTTGCGGCATTGGCCAGGCTCCATAGCGCAAATCAAATCACCGCGCAGCGGGGAGGCCTGTTGGATTCGTTCTCGCGCCGCGAGGATATGCTGGCAAGCCATTTCCGAGATGTCGCCTTTGCTCTGAAACCCGGGCGAGTTTCAGACGCCGTTCGTTTGGGAGAGTGGTATCATCTGATCAAGCTGGAACGACGGCTGCCGGCGACCTACCCCGAATTCGCCTCGGTCCGCACGGCCCTGGAAGCGAGCTTGCGCGAGCGATTGAGCGAGTCCGCCATGTTGGAGCTTTATGAGAAACTGTTTCGAGAATCCAGGATCGAGGTATTCGACCCGATGCTGCGGACCGCCTTTGAGCGGAAGCATCGCAGGTCGCCCGGATAGGGGCCTATCCCATTGACCTTTGTGGCACCGGTTTTCAACCGGTGAAGCGCGTCCCCGATAGAACGCAAGACGACAGGAGGCCATGGTGGAAGAATCGAAGCGATATCGTTCAATCCTGATGTTCGGCTATCCCGGTTGCGGCAAGGGTACGCAGGGAGTCGTGCTGGGTCGGATGCCGAATCTGGTTCATCTTGCGATGGGAGACATTTTTCGCGGGCTCGATCCGAAATCTGAAATCGGCAAGGAGTTCCTCTCCTATTCCACGAAGGGGATGCTGGTGCCGGACGAGTTGACCATTCGCGTCTTTCGACACCATCTTCAGGGGCATACTCAAGCCGGCGCCATTGATCCGGATTATCATACGCTCCTTCTGGACGGCATCCCGCGAACCACCCAACAGGTGCAATTGTTGGAGGGCGTGATCGACGTGAAGAAGATCATTTATCTGATGATGGACGATCGGGACGCGCTGGTGGCGCGGTTGGCTGGACGCGCCGCCAAGCAGAATCGACCTGATGACGCCGACCGGGAGGTCATTCTCAACCGCATCGAGGTTTATGAGCGAGAAACGTCCCCCGTGCTGAAGGCCTACCCCAAGAAACTGATTGCGCGGGTGAACGCCGATCAAGCTCCGCTGGCCGTGCTGCGCGACGCCGCCGATTGTTTGATCGACGTTGTCCCCGCCGGGATTTGAACCTGTGGGCCCAACATGACGACAACCCGAAAGGCCGCCACCATTTTACGCGACGTCGGAAATGGCAAGATCGAATTTCCGGGTGCAACGGTTCCCGACCGCCTCCGCGCCTTTGCGGAGCAGTTTGACCGGCGGTTTGAAAAATACCTGGCGCCCGCGGACGACGTTCCTGTGGAATTGCTCGAAGCCGTTCGGTCCTCGGCGCTGGCCCCGGGCAAGCGAGTCAGGCCCTATCTGGTGATGACCTGTTGCAAGCTCGTCGGGGGTAAGGCCAATGGGGCCTGGCCTGTCGCCGCGGCTGTGGAGTGCGTCCACGCTTTCAGCCTGATTCACGACGACCTGCCGGCCCTCGATGACGACGACCTCCGTCGCGGGCTGCCCACTTGCCACAAGAAATTCGGAGAAGCGACAGCCATCCTGGCTGGTGATGCACTGCTGGCGCTGTCTTTTGAACTCCTGTCGCGGCACGTGCGAGACCCGGCGTTGGCTGTCAAGATGGTTACGGAGCTGGCCCGCGCCTCCGGATGGGCGGGGATGATCGGTGGGGAGCTGGCTGACCTGCTCGGAGAGTCGCACCCGCCGGAGCTGGAACTGACCCGAAGGATCCATGAGCAAAAGACGGGCGCGCTGTTTCGATCCGCCTGTTGCCTGGGCGCCCTTGCCGGCTGCGCCGACGCGAAGACCCGGACGAGGCTTTCCCGTTTCGGGCAAAGTTTAGGCAGGGCGTTCCAAATAGCCGATGATTTATTGGACGTAAGCACCGAGGCGAACCAAACGGGCAAGCGCGTGGGTAAGGACGAGTCAGCCGGCAAACAATCTTTTCCACGCTGCGTAGGAATAGAACGGGCTCGAACAGCGGCCCGCGAGGCTGTGCAGGAAGCCATTGAGCTGCTCGAACCGTTCGGAGCCCAAGCGGACGACCTGCGGGCGCTGGCGGTTTTCGTTATGGCGCGAGATTATTGAAAGCAATGAAAGTCACGCCGGGCCTCGCGTTGGGGTAGTCTTTGGGACACGTTTCGAAGCGCCCACGACGCTCCGACGTTTGCGCAGGCCTTTTCAAGAGGGCTGCGGCTCAGTCTTGATTGAAGACATTAGGATTCCGACATG
>JADFMZ010000086.1 GCA_022563615.1 Planctomycetota bacterium | reverse complement strand
GCAGTGGCACACCAACCCATCAATCCACGGCTGAAACTGCACTACGAACACAGCGGGCGCGTTTGCGGGGTGGATGATTCAATGGTCTTGAGGGTCTTCGTACGAAACAACATCGCGGTCCAGAACACCCAGATCCCGCCGAGCATCCATCGAATAGCCGGAATGGGTGAGAAGTAAATGCTCACACTCATTACGACGGCCATCGACGTTCCGATCCGCAACTTTTGCGCCTTGGTCAGACCCGTCTTGTTGCGAAATGCATGGATATAGGGGCCCAGGTGGCGATGGTTGAGAAGCCAGTCGTGAAGACGCGGACTGCTCCGTGCAAACAAATACCCTGCAAGCAGGAGGAACGGGGTCGTCGGTAGAAGCGGCAGAAAGATACCCGCCGTTCCAAGAACCACCGACAACAGGCCGGTAGCAGCAAAAAATGGTTTCTTCAAGTTCATTTGCAGTGACGGCTTTCTTACAAGTCCTGAGCTTACCGCGTAACTCTTATTGGATCAAGCGTGTGCACAAGTGGAGAACTCATCGCTTTGGAGCGGTTTCGGTTGTCAAGTTACGTGCAACCCCCCTTTTTCCCCTTTGACAAGGGGGAAGGTAAGGGGGGCTGCACGACGAGATTTTCGCAAAGGGCTTAGAGTTTGAACGCTCCCACCAGCTCTTTGAGCTGCTGGGCCTGCCCGGCCAGCTCTTCGGCGGACCCGGACATCTCCTCGGACGCCGAGGCGTTGTTTTCGGTGACGGAAGCCACGTTCTGGATCCCGGTGGCCACCTCGTTGGCAGTTTGTGCCTGCTCGTTGGTCGCCTCGGCGATCTGGCTGATGCCCTTGGCCGTCTCCTCCACACCCTCGATGATCTTCTGCAACGCCGCTCCCGTCTGCTCGCTCAGCTCGGCGCCCTCCTTGACGCGTTGGGTGGATTCCTTGATGAGGGCGTTGATTTCCTTGGCTGCCTCGCTGGAGCGTTCGGCGAGCTTGCGGACCTCGTCGGCCACTACGGCGAATCCAAGCCCGTGCTCGCCGGCGCGGGCCGCTTCGATGGCGGCGTTCAGGGCCAGCAAGTTGGTTTGAGCGGCGATTTCGGAGATGACGCCGATAATCTCGGCGATCTGCTCAGCCGACTTGTCGATGAGCTTCATCGCTTCGATGTTCTTGCCGACGGCGGCGCCGCCTTCCTCGGCTCGAGCGCTGGTCTCGGCGGCAGTGCTGTTGGCTGCCTTGGCGTTCTCGGCAACTCCCTCGATCATCTTGTTCAGGGACTGCACCGAGCCCGACATCTCCTCGACATTGGCTGATTGCGTCTGAGCCCCCTCGGACAACGAGGTCGAGCCCTCGGAGACCACACGGGCCCCCTCGGAAAACTGTTCGGCTGCCTCGACGATCTGCTGGATCACCGTCTTGAGGCCCTCGATCATCTTCTCGATGCCCTCGCCAAGCTGGCCCATGGCGTCCGAACCCTTGACGGTCACTACGGTGGTCAGGTCGCCGGCGGAGGCCGACTGAACATTGACCAGTAGTTGACTGACCTTGTCCTGGAGTTCCTTGGCCGTGGCTTCGGCTTCTTGCTGCGACTTAACCTGACGCTCCTCCATCGCCAATTTATCGGTGATGTTTTCCCAGGTGACCATTGGTCCGAGATAATCGCCCTTCTTGTCGAGGATGGCGCTGACCAGCAGGTCGAGCTTGTGCTCGCCCAGCTCAATCGTTGCCCGGTGCGGGAGGTTCTTGTAGTTGGAAAGAATCCCGCGCTGGTAGGCTGGGTTCTTGTGGAAGATGTCTACGTTGCTGCCCACGACCTGATCCAGCGGCACTGGAAGCAAGTGGGCCAGCGGCTTGAGGGCCTCGACGGTGGCCGGGTTGACGTACGTGATGTTCAGGTCGGTGTCCGCCAGGATGATGTTGATCGGCGCATTGGTGATCATCGCATCCATCTTGGCGGACTCGAACTCCGCTTTGCGCTTCTCGGTGACCAGCTCCCACGTGACCATCGGTCCGATGAAATTACCCTTGTCATCGTTGATGGCCGACACGAGCAGATCGAGTTTTTCCGGACCGACCTCGATATCCGCCCGCTGCGGCAGATTCGCGGGATTGCTCAGGATGCCGCGTTGATAGGCCGGATTCTTGTGGAAGAAGTCGATGTTCTTGCCCACGATCTCTTCGGCCTTGCAGGGCAGGTACTGCTCGACCGTCTTCAAGGTTTTCGTCGAGACGGGGTTCATGTAGGTGATGTTGAAGTCCGCATCGGCCAGGATGACCGGGGTCGGAGAGTTTTCGACCATCTGTTGGAGGCGTTGCTGTTCGGCCTCGGCCTTGCGGGTGGCGGTGGCGTCCTCCCAGTTGACGACCTGGCCGACGTATTCGCCGGCGTCGTCGAAGACCGCGTTCACCTCGAGCGCGAGGGTGAGCGGACCGAGCCGGATGTCGGTCTGGACGGGGAGGTTCTTCGGATTGGACAGGATCTTGGCGATTTCCTTGGCCCGCGAGCCATGAAAGCGGTCGAGCGACCCGCCGATCAACTCGTCCACAGAGAGGCCCAGCTCTTCCTGGAGGATGTCCTCGATGGCGCGCAACGTGGCTTCGGATCGCTCGTTCATGTACACGAGTTCGCGATCGGCGTCGGCGATCAGGACGTTGGTGCCGACGTTGTCGACGACGGATTGCAGGCGTTGAAACGCGTTTTGGGCGTTTCCGTTGCCGCCGATGAAAGCCCCGAACCGCTCGTCTACAGAAATACCGGACTTCTTCATTGCGTTTGCTGCCATGGATCTACCTCGTGCGGTTGGTGAAAGGTTGTCTTATTAGTACCCGAAGGGTCCATCGTTCACGGACCCACGATATCCAATCCCTAGGATGCCTTGCTTTCGCCGGCCTCGGCGAGTTGCGTCTCTTCCTTCTGAGAAAGGACGGCATCGACGTTAAGCAGGATCATGATTTTCTCCTGCATTTTGACCAAACCTTGAATGTACGCCTGCTCCAGCCCAACCAGCCCCGGCGGCGGCGGTTCGATCTGGTCTGCTTCAATGCGCAGCACCTGACTCACGGCGTCGACGACGATGCCGAAGGTGGTGGTCCTGGTGTTGACCACCATGATGCGGGTGTGTTCCGTCGCCTCGCCGGCCTCCAAGCAAAAACGCTTGCGCAAATCGACGATCGGGATCACCTTCCCGCGCAGGTTGATGAGTCCGCAAATATAGTCCGGCACCTCCGGGATTTGCGTGATCTCACCCATGAGGATGATTTCCTGGATGCGCATGATATCCAGGCCGTATTCCTCTTTGGCCAGGCGGAAGCTCACGACCTGAGACAGAACGTCGTCCGCCTCTGCGGTTCCGTGACGGTCTGGCGTCTGATTCTTCTCAACGGGCTTCGATGGTGCCAGCGTTTTACTGGTCATAGGACACTTCTTGTGGTTGCTAACGTGAAAGGCAAAGGTTCACCGATTACCCCGACCGGCGAGCCTCTTTTGAATCGGGTAGAGGCGGGCACCTCTTGACCTGAAATGTTTGGGAAAAAGAACCGCAGCCGCAGGGCTACAATTCTCGGATGTGTCGCGCAGTCGGAACCGGCGCACTCCTTTCACGTCCTGAAAGATGGGGGGCACGAGGGTGTGTAGGGCGTTCGCTGCGCGATCACCTTTATGAACCAACGACACCGAACCGCCGATATTCCTTGCGCAGACGAAATGCTTGGCGCAGATGAGGATTATGCAGGCGTCGGCCCAATGCACGAATCGACGGCCTTGCCGGGATTGGATCCATGAGAAAAACCATTATCGGTCGCACGATGTCGATGGCGGCGATGGCCAAAGACTTGAGAACAGTCCGTCTCGCCGACGACGAAGCGGTGCGGGACAACGCCCGCAGGCATCTTGCCCAGCGGATGGGAAAACTCCGAGGATTGCCGCAAAAGCTGGGGCAAATCCTCAGCATGTCCGACGAAGAGGCCTCCGCACACCCGTTCTCGGAGCTCACTGACGCGGCGAAACCACTCCCTTTCGAAACCGTTCGTTCGATTCTGGAATCCACCTGGGGTGGACCGATCGACATGGTCGTTTCCGACATCGACCCGCATGGCCGGGCGGCGTCGCTCGGGCAGGTACACAAGGCTGTATTGCATTCCGGCGAGCAAGTTGCGGTCAAGGTGGCTTATCCCGGCATACGCCAGGCCGTTATGAACGATCTGAAAATGCTCGGATGGCTCTCGGGGCCGGTCGGAGACCTGAGGCGCGGCTTCGACATGTCGGCCTATCGCGGCGAGATCATGCGGAATCTGAACGAGGAACTCGACTACACCAAGGAGCTAAGCCACCAGAAGCGCTATGCCGAATTGGCCCTGCAATACGGAACCGTCGTGGTTCCCAAGGTTTTCGAAACCTGGTCCTCGAATGGCGTCCTGGTCTCAGCGTGGGAAGACGGGGTCACGCTCGAAGAGGTGGTGAGATGGCCTGCGCCGGATCGACGCGAGTTGGCCTGGCGCCTCTTGCAGCACTTCCTCACGATGGTTTTCGACCACGGGTTCGTTCACGGAGACCCCCACCCGGGCAACTACCGCTTCCGCATAGATCCATCGCGAGGGCCGACCATCGTGCTCTACGATTACGGATCGGTGGCGACGCTCTCTCCGCACGATCGAATGGTTCTGTTAAAGTTGATTGCCGACACAGCCGCAAACCGAGGCGACCCGATGGGCCTGCTGGTGGAGCTTGGGTTTGACGCTGCATTGCTGGAACCGATCGGCGCCAAGCTGCCTGCTGTTTGTAAAATATTGTTCGAACCGTTTTGTCAGGTCTACAAGTTCGATCTCGGCGGCTGGCATCGCCGGGAGCGCCTGGATGACGTTCTCGGCGACGATCGGTGGAACTTTCGGATGGCGGGCCCCGCCAGGCTCATTCTGCTCATGCGGGCGTTTCGAGGGGTGATCTTCTACCTGGACCGGCTCGGCGAAGAGGTCAGTTGGGAGCGAGCGCTCTCTGGGATTCTGGCTCGCCACGAGTCCTCGCTGGCCACGCTGCCCATCCCGTCCACATCGACTTGCGCGAGCACGTTTGATGCGTTGGCCAAGCATTTGCGCATCGAGGTCCGCCGTCAAGGAGTGACGAAAGTTTCGCTCACCTTTCCAGCCGGCTCGATCGAAAATCTGCCCGCCCTGCTGGACGACGACCTGGCCGATCGAATTCGCCAACGAGGGATCGACATCCATGAAATCGTTCGGAACTGCCGACGAGGCGGCTATGCACCGGGAGAGTTGTTCGTGCTCGAAGAACCGGACCAGGACCGTTCCCTCCGCGTCTGGATGGAATAGATGGCTGCGCAGGCCTGGCTCACGAAAGCTCAGTCATTCCAGCAAGACCGACCCGGGTGCGTGACACTTTGGGCGGGGATGATCGACGTTGCGTAGACGGGCGACATCTTCCGCGTGCGGGTTCTGCTCTTTGCCCTGAAAGGGCACAATAGGACAGCCCAGGGCAACGCCCTGGGGTTTGGTGGGCGAGACGAAGGCAAGCCCTGAAAGGGCGGCATAGGCGTATTCCGCCCTTTCAGGGCTCGCAGTGTCCCGCACTGAATCAGTCCCAGGGCGTTGCCCTGGGCTGAACTAAGGCGCCCCTTTGGGGCTGGGGGGGCTGTTCGATGCACCCGCGGTTCAGACATGCGACGGATAACACTTGCCCGCCGATTCTGTCACGCACCCGACCGAGCCTAGGGCCTTGGGTTTTCTTTGGATCTTCCTCGGATTGGAGTATGCTATCGGACCGTGGTGAGCCGTTTACTGCGGGGGTGTGAAGGCGGAACCGGATCTGAGCATGGCTAAGGTACTCATAACGGGCGGGGCCGGGTTCATTGGCTCTCATCTTGCCACACGGATGGTCGAGCTAGGCCATACCGTTCGCGTGCTGGACAACCTTTGCGCCGGTCATCGCCGGAACCTTTCGCATCTGGCCAAGGGGCTGGAGCTGATCGAAGGGGACATCCGCAATTTTGACACCTGTCAACAGGCCTGTCGCGGCATCGAGTTTGTGTTCCACCTGGCGGCGCTGGGATCGGTGCCGAAGTCCGTGGAACAGCCTCAGGAAAGCCACGACACCAACATCAACGGCACCTTCAACGTGTTGCGGGCGGCCGTTGAGAACCGGGTTCGCCGATTGATCTACGCCGGCAGCAGCGCCGTGTACGGTGATACCCCGACGTCGCCCAAGCACGAACAGATCAAACCCGAACCGCTAAGCCCCTATGCCGTTCAGAAGCTGATGGGCGAACACTATTGCCAAGTGTTCTATTTGTGCTACGGGCTGGAAACGATCACCCTGCGATACTTTAACGTGTTCGGTACGCGGCAAGATCCCAACAGCCAATATGCGGCGGCGATTCCAGCCTTTGTCACGACGATGCTGCAAGGCGATCGCCCGACCATCTTCGGAGACGGTGAACAATCCCGTGACTTCACTTATGTGGACGATGTCGTGGAGGGCAACCGGCTGGCCATGGAAGCGGACAAGACCTCGGGCCAGGCCGTCAACATCGCTTGCGGCGGAGAGATCACCGTCAATCACGTGATCGCGACCCTCAATCGCGCCTTGGGTATCGACATACAACCGCACTACACCGCGCCGCGCGCTGGTGATGTGCTGCACTCGTGCGCCGACATCGGGTTGGCCCGGCGACTGCTGAACTTTAAACCCTCGGTTCCATTCGAAGAGGGCCTGAGCCGGGCGATTGATTATTACCGAACGATTGCGTAAGGCACTCTAACACAACTGAGCCGCGGGCTTCAGCCCGCGCGACATTTTCGGCGATTCGACGCTCCACAACACTGTGTTGTTAGAGCGCCCAAGCCTAAAAGGCGAAACGTCGAAACACCAAGACATCAAGAACCTCGAAGCGGTGGAACAAAACACGAAAGGTCAAGACGCCGGAAGGCGTCGAGATGGGAGGTTGAAGTGATTCGTCAAGTTTCAAGTTTGATTCGGTGGTTGGTGACGCCAAGATCTTTTCCCAAGACGTGCCTGAATCAGCGTACCCCTGCGATGGGAAGTAGGTCGCTTCCGGCTTTGGGATGGGCTCTGTGTGGTCTTGTGGGTTTGGCGGGATGCACGATAGGGGTTCCAGTCGATGGGCCGGATGAAGGTGATGGAATCGACGCGAACCTCGTCGTCTTTTTTGATCCCGACTCGGAGTTCTCCACGACGGATGTCCGCGACGTGGACGATGAGATCGTGCGATTCGACGGCGACGCCAAAGCGATCATTTGGGTCGCTGATGATCTTGTATTCGATGAAGGCGTGTGGGAGATCGACGGCAACTTTTTACGAGTAGGGCAGCCGTTCCAGGTGCGGTTCGGAACCGTGGATGGCGAGCGTCGTGCGTATTTTACCGAAACCGGACCCGCGACGATCTGCGATATTTCCGTTGAGCAAGGCCAACTTCGGATCGCAGCCACTAACGTCCTGGTGCCGCAGGAATAGCAGGACTGATGAAACCATCTCCAGCGGTGTTCCGGTATTGGTTTGCGGTTCCCATGAGTCAGCCACGCTAACCAAACCGAGCCGCGGGCTTCAGCCCGCGCGATGTTACGATTCCCTGTGACCGCGGGTTCCCTGCGCGGGTTCACCTCGGTTTGGGGTTCCCAGCGCTGTCAACCTGCGCCCTTGGGGTCGAAGACGGCGACCTTGCGCCGCGTGGTTATTCCCCTCGTGTCCAATCGGCGACCGGGTTGTGACTGCAGCGGCGGGCGGTTGAATCCGTCTTGGGGCAATTGTCCTGGGGAACGACGAAGCGCTGCTCGCTTTTCAACTCGTCGATGGTGTGGCCGTCGAGCATGAGCTCGACGTACAACGAGCGAGAGGCCTCTGGCTGCTGACCTCGCTGGATATGACCAAACCCCACCATGTGCCCGATCTCATGCGCGGTGACATTGGCGAACATGAGAACCCAGTCGTCCAACATGCGAGGCCCACCCAGGCGTAGGATCTGCTCGCCGAAGATCACGGCGGCATCGTCGTGATACTGGTTGCAGGGATCGTATTCGCCTTCGCCGATTTGCGCCCCCCCGTGGGGCGATACGATCTGTGCGAGATGCACGACGGTCGTATTACGATTTCGTTCCTGTCCGGCATGATCGACGCGAATCGAGGCCTCTGGAAAATCACAAAAGATCCGAGTGACTTGCCCGCGAACCCGCTCCTTGAATTCGTCCGCCCGATCCGCCAGGGTTCCGCCGTCCGAAGTCTCAAACAACGCAAGGTCGAGCGGGTCGAGGGAAATACTCGGATAAAGCGGGCTCGTGCCGCCGTCCCAATCGAGCAGAACCAGATCCGCAGCCTGAGTGCCCGCGACGTCCTGCCCTTCACATTCGGTCGTGAGCAGCAGCCGCAAGGCCGACACGTCGGTGAAGTCCTGCCCGCACCCGCCGATCATGAACGCACCGCCAATGGCCACCGCAGTGAGCACGGACAGGGCGCACCCTGCTCCGGCGGACGTTCCCCCATGGGATGTTGTTTCGATCAGCTTCTTCCCTCTCGCGCTTCCCTAGAGCAAGCTCTATTTTTTCTGTAGCGGTCCAACGACCGTTTTTTCCGGGAGATTTCCCCGAAATGGCGATACACAATAAATGAAAATGCTGTAGAGCAGTGTCAGCCGTGGATTGATGGGTTGGTGTGCCACTGCTCTTGAGCAGTGACCTCGCGCCGCAAAACCCAATCACCAACGCTTTGCACTGCTCAAGAGCAGTGGCACCCATCTGCGTCTGCATACAAACCGTCAAATCACCGTTGACGAAACACTACGTCGGCAAGGCTGCGATGACCTTTAGCTCGACGGCAATCGGCGTGGGCAGGCGGTTGACTTCGACCGTCGTGCGGGTGGGGTTGGGTTTGCCGGGACCGGCGAAATATTCGCCGTAGAGTCGATTGAAAACCGGGAAATCCTTTTTCATGTCGGTCAGGAAGACGGTCACGTCCACGATGTCGCCCAAGCCCATGCCGGCGTCTTCGAGGACGGTGCGGACATTCTCAAACACCGCTTGGCATTGCACCGCGATGTCATAGGAGGCCACATCGCCCCGAGCGTCCAGCGTCACGCCGGGGATGTCTCGCGTGCCGCGTTTTCGAGGCCCGATTCCCGACAGGAACAGCAGGTTGCCCACACGCTTGGCGTGAGGAAACGCACCGACCGGCTCCGGGGCGCGGCTGCTGATGATGTTCTCAGACACAAACAAGCCCCTGGGCATCCAACGTCGTTCCACGAAGGGTCGGATGAGTTAGGGGCACTGTAAAATGGTATACCGGGTTCTGCAAGACCAATGGCGACCGGCGTCGGGTTCGGGGCCCGTGACAATATCGACGGACCCGCTCGCACTCCTTTCGTGGGGAAACGCTGGCGATCCGCGCAGGAGGTTTTATAATGATCGGACCCACGACGGCTGGTGGTAGCCTGTGGGGCGATGGCTTTCGAGAGTGTACGCGACGGTGTTGACGATGAAACGCAAACTCACTGAAAACCTGAAACGCATCCGGCACCGGATCGAGGAGGCCTGCGTGCGGGCGGATCGTAATCCGGAAAACGTTCAAATTGTCGCCGTCACCAAGTACGCCACGCTGGATGTCATTCGGGGATTGCTCGACATCGGCGTCCCGATCCTCGGAGAAAACCGCGTCCAGGAGCTGACGAAGCGCGCAGCGATGATCCACGAGGGACTCAGCCGCCGCGAGCCGGACCCAGACGCCCCGCCCCGCCCCGGCCCGGCGTGGCACATGATCGGCCATTTGCAGCGAAACAAAGTCAAGGCCCTGCTGCCCTGGGTGGATATGATCCATTCCGTGGACAGCCTTCGACTGGCTGAGGAAATCGACGCTCAGGCGGCCAAGCTCGACCTCACGATCCCCATTCTGCTCGAAGTCAACGCCGGCGGGGAGGCGAACAAGCTCGGCGTCGCGGTGCCGGCGGTCACGCATCTGGCGGAGCAAGTCGATTCGCTCGAGCACATCGAGCTTCGCGGGTTAATGGCCATGGC
>JADFMZ010000420.1 GCA_022563615.1 Planctomycetota bacterium | reverse complement strand
CGCCTTTTCGATACCTTTCTGAAGCTCTTCCCGTAGTTGACGCGCCGTTTGGTTTGTGTCGTCCAGGAGTTTCGGGGCGCGCTGAATGAGCCCATCCAGCTTCGCATGCGCGTTCTCGGCGCCCTGCAGGCAGGTCATCAGCAGTGTCACGCGTTCCTGCACGTCGTCGGCCTTGTCGGCGAACTGCCCCGCCAACGAGCCGACACGCGATTCCACCTGGTCGGCCCGCTCGCACGCCCGTTCGAGGCGGCGAACGTGCTCTTTCATGTCGTTGTCGATTTCCGCGGCGCGTGAAAGCTGCCCGTCGAGCCGAGTCGCGTGGCGTTGAGCGGCGTGGACAGCCTGCCCGACCCGCGACTGCTGTTGATCCAGCGAATCGCTCCCATGCCGAACGGCGCCGCCCACGCGGTCGATCAATCGTTCCGCACGAGTGGTCAGGGAATGGAGATGTTTTTCGACCGCCGTGAACTGAGAAAGCGATGCGTTGGACGTGGCCGAAAAACGTTCCGCGCGAGCCAGGGCGCGCTGCAAACGCTCCAGCAACGCTTCGCCTTTGGCATGGAAAGAGGCCACCGGTTCCAACAGTGGCGCATAGGAACTCGAATCCATTTCGTCGGCATCAGGAAAGTCGCCCCCAGCGGGGTCTTCGATATCGACCGTCGGACCTTCATCCGAAGCAGCCGCAACCGTGCCCGGTAGATCCCATGAGTCGGCGCCATGCAGGTTCTTCGCCGTATCGATCGCCGGTCGAAAAGTCGTTGCGCCGGCCCGGCGGTCCGCACCGAAATGCCCCGCAGTCGCAACACCGACCTCGGTCCGGTCCATCGATCGTTCGAGGATCGTATCGTTCCGCGTCACTTCCGCAGCGATGTCGCCGTTGACCCGCGTTACCTGGGCGCCGTAAGCGGCAATTAAGGCGGCATCGGCCATACGGTTGATCAAACGCGGGATGCCACCGGCTGCCTGATGAATCAGCTCTACGGCCTGATCGTCGAACAGATCCGGGTCGGCGGCGCCGGCCACGCTAAGACGATGACGCAGGTAATTGGTTGTGTCTGCAGGCGTCAAGGGCGACAACGTCCGCTCGCCAAACAACTGCTGTCGGAGCCGGGCAAACTCGGGGCGATCCATCAAGGTGCGAAACTGTGGTTGACCGACCAGCAGGATATTCAAGAGCGTACCGGTGTCTCCCTCCAAGTCGGCCAGCGTACCCAATTGCAAGAGATTATCGGCGGTCATGTTCTCCGCCTGATCGATGATCAAAATGGAACGATGGTTGGCGCGGTTGTTACGCGACAGGTGTCGGCGCAGACGGGCGGGCTGTTGCACCGAACCATGCGACGAGGACAGGGTCACGCCGAAACCTTTGCACGTCTCGCGGACGAGGTCCATCTCTCCGCCGACGGGCCAGGTGACCACCACCGCATGGTCCGTTGAATGCAAACGCATCAACAGAGAACGGATCAGTTGGGTTTTGCCGGTACCCGCTTCGCCCAGCGCCAGGGTCATCCCCTGTCCGAAGTGCGCCTCATACTCCAGCGCCGCCAACGCCTCCTCGAACAGTGACGTTGCGTACGTGAATTGAGGATCCGCCCGATCCTCGAACGGTGGGCAGCGTAGTCCAAAAAATCCACAATACATGATCTGGACACCTTTCCGAAATCGTGCCAACCCGCGCCTAGCGCACCCCTTGGGCGTCGCGCCCGCTGCCTGAGAGCATCCCACGGGGGTTGGCTCCTCGGGCATAGGCCTGCGCGCACACCTAACCTGACGTCCTAATATCGAGCATCGGACGCCAGGCGGCCCGGCTGAAGTTATCGGGCAAAGAAAGGGAGCCTTCCTACCATGTCGCATCGCTGTAACACTCGGATTGATCCGGCACCGATAAAGGACTAAATAAGAGGTTGATCGTGTGGGTCTTGGCCTTCTGTGCATGTTCATTGGGAAAGGCTGGCGGCCGGGAGCGGGAGGCGTAGGGCAAAGATCATTCCGGCCCCTCTCCCGGCGAACCGTTGCCATCCGGGGGAACGCAAAGGTTATCTTTGCGCTACCCTATGGCTTAGCGGGAGCTTCGCCCTCTCGTTATGCAACCCGCAAGGTCAAGATTGACGATGTACCGGTACCGGAGGATGTGGAAACCCGGTTTCAATCGTTGAAGAAACGCCAAATGGATTCAAGCCCAAACCATTATGAAAAACGCTGAAAACCACGATGAGATTCGCGCGAGTCGCGGCACCTTCCGCAATGCCGCTTTTTGGCCAGAGACCCCCCCGTCCTGCCGGCTGATTCCGGGTTGGCGGGCCCTGCTGCTGAGCTTGGGTTTTCTTACCGCCGGTTGGTCGGGACCGCAGGATGACGCGCCGCAGAGCGCCTCCAAGCCGGCGCAACAGCGGACGCGGATTCATTTTGAGCGCATTCCGGAGTCGTCGCTGCCGCATTTTGTTCATTTCAACAAACAGACGCGCGGCTCGTTGCTTCCCGAAGACAACGGATCGGGATGCGCCTGGGGCGACTACGACGGGGATGGGGATGATGATCTGTTCCTGTGCAACATGAGCGGGCCTCTGCTCTTGACCCCCGAACAGCGCAGTCGATTCCCGGGGAGCCGACTCTGGCGCAACGACGGAAACGGTCGATTCACCGACGTGACGGAATCGAGCGGTCTGGCTGATTCGCGGATGGACATGGCCGCTGTTTTCGCAGACTTTGATAACGACGGGGATGCCGATCTGGTGGTCACCCATCTCGACGGCGTTCACCTGTATCAGAATGAGGCTGGTCGATTTCGGGACGTTACCGAGGCTAAAGGGCTGGGAGGCGTAAAGGGGGATTGCCTGGGCGCCGCTTGGGGAGACTTCGACCGCGACGGGCGGCTCGATCTTGAC
>JADFMZ010000419.1 GCA_022563615.1 Planctomycetota bacterium | reverse complement strand
ATTCCAATGGACACCCCGCCATCGGGAACGTTACTCCTAAAGTTGGTGGTCACGTTGGAGTTGAACAGCTCGAGTCGATCTGTTGGCAGCGCCCCGAGCGAAAGATCGAGGATTCCGTTCGAATTCGCGCCCATCATTTCAAGGTCCACTCCACCCAAGAGAGTAAAATCCACGCCCATGGCGTTTTCTTCGTTTAGGCGCGCTCGGAGAATCGTCGCCTCCACTAGAACCTGTGCCGGCCTTATGTCGATCTCCCTGACTAGCGCTGCGATCCTTGCAAGTCGGTCCGCATGATCGTACACGACGATGAAGTCGCGGCCTGCTAGGGTATTTCCCGCTGTTTCTGGATCCGTTCCGGTGACGCCCATTCTGGCGGGAGGAGATTTCGTGATTTTTCCCTCCTCACTCAGGAGTGGTTCGATGACGCTTTGGATATCTGATGCACTAACGTAATTAAGCCAGAATAGGCGGTGGGGGATCGGGGCGGTAGTCGCCCGCAGCACCGCGAGCTCATCGGCCGTGTAAACGTATATGAAGCCGTCACGAACATCGAAGTCACAATCGTTTGCCGCAAGAATGGCGCGAAGGGCTTGCTCAAAAGTAGCGTCGTATAAGTCGACGGTGACGGTGCCCTGCACGGACGGCGTGGTAATGATGTTACGCCGGGCGTACACATTCAACATTTGAAGCACGTTTGCCAGCGGCATGTCGACGACGTGCAGCTCGATATTCCCATCGCCGGAAACCTTGAGAGCGGTGTCGATCGGCTGTGAAGTGTCCGCCTCCGGCACCTGCGCGTACGCTGGTGCAACAACATGCATCGCCAAGACCATACCAAGTACGGCTCTAGGAGCAGCATATGGACGGCGAGTTGTCACTAATGATTGCTCCCGCGATCTTTGCCCACAAGCCAAGAGGCACCCGGTCGAAGTCGATCAGAACGAATCCAAAAGCGAAGACAACAGACCGAGAATGTCCGGGATACAGACAGCTCGGTGTCTCTGCATTTATCGGTACTTGGGATGCGGATCTTGCACTGCTGAAGTTCTAACAGAATTCATCAAAAACGGTGCGCCCAATTGAGGAGATTGAGTTATCGGACCCGTCGCTCGTTTCGCCAGGGCGTCCGCACCGCGGATAGGGTTATCCCTCTGTGCCTCCCGATTTGTCATGGGAGGCCTATCGGGAGCCGATGTGCGGGGTTATCCAGGATACCGCAAACGCCCTCCCGTCCTGGCTCCGTGATAGTCTTACGACCGAGCCCGAGGATGGCGTCTTAAACAAGCGAACTAAGTCTCGCCACACCTGGACCGTTTTGGCACGGGCGACATTGCTCGGCGATATCGTCGCCAAGCAGTTCTTGGTAAAGACGTTCAACGTAAGCCTAGACGGCGTTGCATTGATCACGCGCATCCCTCTTCGCGAAATCGCAGAGATATGGTCAAATCCTGTGGATGGAGTCATGATCAGGCGGCCTCTTCTTTGATTCCGTCGACGAACTGAACGCCGCGGATGACATCGGACAACAGCGTCGAGCCGTTGAGTGCTCGCCACGTTTTTTCGGCACACATCGTCAGCTTGAAGACCATCGCCAGACAGGCGGCACGGGAGCCGCTTCCCTTGGTTCTCTTCGTTCTCAATCGCACCGTGGCGAAGGTCGACTCGATCGGGTTCGTCGTGCGAATGTGCATCCACTGCTCGGCCGGAAAGTCGTAGAACGCGAGCAACACGTCTCGGTCCTGGGTCAGGCACTTCACGGCCTTGGCGTACTTGACCTGATAGGATTCGACGAAGAGGTCAAACGCCTTGTGCGCATCCTGACGTGTCTCGGCCATCCAGATATCGTGCAGCATGCTCTTGGCCTTGGCCTGTTTGCCCTTCGGCAACTTGTTGAGCACATTGCCGGTCTTGTGCACCCAGCAACGCTGCTCACGGGATTCGCCATAGACCTTGCGTAGCGCTGTCCAGAAGCCGAGGGCGCCGTCGCCAACGGCCAGCTGCGGGCCCGTATCGAGACCCCGGGCCTTGAGATCGAGCAGCAGTTCCGTCCACGATTGTTCGTTCTCGCGGAACCCATCCTGGATGGCGATCAACTCCTTCTTGCCGGACTCCGTAGCACCCATGACGACCAGGATGCACTGGCGGTCTTCTTCGAGGCGGATGTTGAAGTAGATGCCATCGACCCACCAATACACATAGCGCTTGTCGGCGAGTGAGCGTCTGCTCCAGGCTTCATGATCCTGTTGCCAGACCTGCTTCAAGCGGACGACCGTGGACGCTGACAGCCCGGGCGCTTCGGGCCCGAGCAGCGCGCCCAAGGCCTGGCTGAAGTCGCCGGTGCTGATCCCACGCAAGTAGAGCCACGGTATCAGCTCCTCAATGCTCTTCGTCTTTCGCAGATACGGAGGCAGGATGTGGCTCGTGAACCGAAGGCGGTTTCCATCATCATCGACCCGCTTGTCGTTCACCCGTGGCTGCTTCACGGGAATCGCACCGAGGCCGGTTTGAAGTTCACGTTCGGACGCATGGCCGTTGCGTACGACTAGGCGGTGGCCATCGGCGTCGCGTTCGTGGGCATGGGCGGCGATGTAGCCGGCCACCTCGGCCTCGATGGCCTTGCCCAGCATCTCCCGGGCGCCATCACGAAGGATCTCGGTCAGCACATCTTGCGTCGAAGCGTCTGGAATCTGAAGCGGAGTTGTCGTATCATTCTTCACGGGGCGTATCCTCCTGTGTTAGGAACGGGCGAATTTCATCGTTCACCCAGGGTACGCCGCCTTTTTTCATCCCTCAAATCCACAACATTTGGTTATATCTCCGGAACAACAGGTGGTGGGTACTGGCCCCTTGGATGGTGGGACTCGCAGGGGAACGTTTCTGCATCCGTTGCAC
>JADFMZ010000418.1 GCA_022563615.1 Planctomycetota bacterium | reverse complement strand
GATTCCGCTGCTTCGCGTAAGGCGGCGTTGACCGCTTCCACGCTGGTGGATTTGTCCAGGGTCACGGTGAGATCGACAATGGATACGGTAGGGGTGGGGACCCGGATGGAAAAGCCGTCCAACCGGCCCTGCAACTCGGGCATGACAAGCCCGATGGCCTTGGCGGCACCGGTGCTCGTGGGAATCATGGATAGCCCCGCGGCGCGCGCCCGGCGCAGATCCGAATGGGGCTGATCCAATATGCGCTGGTCGTTGGTGTACGCATGGATGGTGTTCATCACGCCGTGTTGTATCCCGAACTGCTCGTGCAGCACTTTGACCACCGGCGCCAGACAATTGGTGGTGCAAGAGGCGTTGGAAACCAAATGGTGGCGATTCTTGTCGTATTTATCCGAGTTGACCCCCAATACCATCGTGAAGATTCCGTCGCCCTTGGCGGGGGCTGAATACAGCACTTTCTTCACGCCTGATTCCAGGTAGTGTCCCCCGTATTCGGCGGTATTGAATCGGCCGCTGGCCTCTATGGCTACTTCCACTCCGCGCTCGGCGAAATCGAGCTTGGTGGGTTCGGTCTCGCAAGTCACGGGGATGGTCTTGCCGTCGACGATCAAATTGCCATTGGCCGCTTCTACCTCCCCCGGGTATTGGCCGTAGGTCGAATCGTACTTGAACAGATGAGCCAACGTCTGCGCGTCTGTGATGTCGTTGATCACGGCCACGTCAAAATCTTGATTCCCTCTCGCGGCCCGGAGGATGTTTCGTCCAATTCGCCCGAAACCGTTGATACCGATTTTCATGCCAAGTCTCCAAAATTGGCGCCGCACCCTAATCAGCAGGCGGCCAAGTGGGTCAGATGCGCACGGCTTTCGAATCTTCGCCGATCATCGTTCGAGATCCGTCGTCCCGGCCATGATAGCACGTGTTCCGGCACTCGTTCCAGCCGCACCCAATGGGGACAGGGTTTCGGGGGCCAGAAAGGCCCGCCGGTGGGGCCTGCGGCAGCCGAGCATGTTGGATGGCCATCGCGGCCGACATGGGTACGTCACTACTGGTCACGTTCAACGGCCTGCGCCTCCTAACAGTACAGCGCAAAGTAAGCTCAAGCGATCAGGGGGCGTGGATCGATAACTTCTGCCAGGACAAGGGTTTAGATTCCTGGCAGGAGCAAGAACATGGATGTCAGACAGATTCGGAAGGTGGGGCGGGCGCTGCCGCGGTTTTTGGACGAGTTCGGTGATTGCTTCGGGCGGTGTGATACCCGGAGGTATTTGAGGGTTTATGTGGACGGGCAGATGTCCGAGTTGCATCGCAAGAGCGTCGAGCCGATGGCGTTGCAGGCCGGGGTGCCGCCGCGGTCGTTGCAGGCGTTTCTGGGGCTGTTGGAGTGGGACGAGGATCGGCTGGTGAATCGGCTGCAACAGCATGTTGCTCGAGATCATGCCCATCCATGGGCGATCGGGGTGGTCGACGAGACGGGTTGCGGCAAGGACGGCCGTCACACGGCGTGCGTTCAGCGTCAGTGGTGCGGCTCACTGGGCAAGGTGGACAACTGCGTGGTCAGTGTCCACACCGGCTACGCCGTGGGCGACTTCCACTGCGTTTTGGATAGTGATCTGTTCGTTCCGCAGAGCTGGGCCGACGACCCGGCCCGGCGCAAAGAAGTGGGCATGCCCGACGACGTGACCCACCGTTCCAAGCCCGAGATCGCTTTGCAACAGATCAAGCGCGCCTTGGGCAACGGGATTCGGGTGGCTGCCTGGACTTTTGATGAACTCTATGGCAGCAGTTACGACTTTCTCGACGGACTGGATGGACTCGGTCAAACGTATGTGGCCGAAGTCCCGTGTACGTTTTGCGGCTGGGCGAAGGAGCCGGCCGTTCTCTGCCGTCCGACGCCGCAGGAGATGCGTCGAAAGGGCAGGAAACGCCGGTTTCCAAGGCTTTCGGCGACAGCGGCGTCGGTGAGCGAAGTGCGGAACCTGCTGAATCACTCCCCGGCGTTTCGGGGTCAGGCCTGGACGCCCATCCATATCAAGAACGGCGAGAAAGGCGCGATGGTTCGCGAGGTCAAAGCGGTGCGGTTCTTCATGCGGCGTGACAAGCTGCCCACCCGCGCCCATTGGCTGATCGTCACGCGGCATCCGCAAAACGGCGAACTGAAGTTCTTCGTTTCGAACGCATCAGCCGGTGTTCCGTTGGAATGGCTGCTGTATGTGGCTTATTCCCGCTGGCCCATTGAACAGTGCTTTCGGGAAGAAAAGGACGAACTGGGCTTCGACCACTTCGAGGTCCGGGGTTGGCGGTCGATCCATCGGCACATGGTTCTGTCACAGGTGAGTCATCTGTTCGTGAACAAGATGCGCCTTCAACTGGCAACCGAAGAACCTGCTGAGAACCGTGCCGCGCCCGTGGGTGCGGACGATTTTTCCCCCCGGCGCCGCGGAGCCGCCGCATCCGCCAGAGAGCCTGACCGTCGATCAGATCCGCTACGCGCTCTCGCAGTGGTTCCTGAGCCTCCGCTATGGCCGACACGCTCGCCGCATTCTACTCGAAGACGCCGCCGCGCTGATCGCCTATCACCGCCGCCACAACACCGAAGCCAAGCTCAGCCACACAAGAACGATGGGAAAGACCCTGTTGAAATCAGGAATCGACGTCGACCGAATCAGGTCGTGCTTGGAGAGTAACTTTGCGCTGTACTGTTAGTTGGGTGGTTGACTGGCCACTTGGCCCATCGATACTTACCTGTCAGCCGGATCGTTGCCGGTTGAGAAAGCCTGATTTCGCGAAAACGCAGGAGATCTCCCCCAATGATGAAGTGGCGTTGGTTGGTACTGTTGGGCGCGGTGAGTTTGGCTGGATGCGGCTTGCTCGACCCCAACGCGGGTCAAGGCGACAAGACC
>JADFMZ010000417.1 GCA_022563615.1 Planctomycetota bacterium | reverse complement strand
TCACGGGCGTACCTCCCTCTCGGCGTCGTCCAGCGCCGCGATGCCTGGCAGGACCTTGCCCTCCAGGAATTCGAGCGAGGCGCCGCCGCCGGTGGAAACGTGCGTCATACGGTCCGCGACACCGGCCCGGTCCACTGCGGCGGCGGTGTCTCCGCCTCCGACGATTGTGACCGCGCCGCGATCGGTCGCCTCAGCCAGCGCCCGCGCCATCGCCAACGTCCCTCCGTCGAACGGCGGCGTCTCAAACACGCCCATCGGCCCGTTCCAAAGGATCGTCCCGGCATTTTGGATCACGTCTCGATAAGTGTCGATGGTCCGTGGGCCGATGTCCAGCCCGATCCGATCAACCGGGATCCGGGATTCGCACACCTGCGTCGAGGCGCCCGGTGCAATTTCGTCGGCCACGACGGAGTCGATCGGGAGTTTCAGTTTACTCTCTCCCTTGCGACGAAGATCGCGTGCAACGTCGAAGAGGTCCGGCTCGACCAGGCTCCCGCCCACGCTCATCCCTTCGGCTGCGAGAAACGTATAGGCCATCGCACCGCCGACCATGACGGTGTCGCATCGAGTCAGCAGGTTGCGTATCGCGCCGAGCTTATCCGACACCTTGGCTCCCCCGAGCAGACACACGAACGGCCTGGCCGGCTTGGTTACGGCGTCGCCCAGAAACTTCAATTCCTTTTGCACGAGGTAGCCGACGACACACGGCCTGCCATTAAGAAGCTCCGGCACGGTCAGCATGCTGGCATTATCGCGATGGCAGGTGCCGAACGCATCGTTGACGTAGACGTCCGCCAATGTCGCAAGTTGCCGGGCGAACGAATCTTTTCTTTCGCGAAGCGCCGGGTCGTTGGCTGCTTTTTTGTCCTTGATGGTTTCAGCCTCGTGGAAGCGCAGGTTTTCCAACAGACAGACCTGACTGTCCTTCATGGAGGCTACGGCATTCTCAACCGCCGGACCGACGCAGTCATCCAACATTCGCACCGGTCGGCCCAACAGCTCACTCAGCCGAGATGCGACCGGGCGAAGCGAATACTTGGCACGATCCTTCGCCTTATCCAAAGGCCGGCCAAGATGGCTCATTAAGATCAAGCGCCCGCCGTCGTCGAGGAGATGCTTAAGAGTGGGCAGTGTCGACCGAATGCGCCGGTCGTCCGCAATCCGCCCGATCTCTTCGAGCGGCACGTTCAGGTCCAACCGAACCAGCACGCGCTGACCGCGAACGCCGATGTCGTCGATGGTTTTCTTCATCAGTCGGATCGCGCCACGCAGATTCTGAGCCGCAGGGTTGAAGCCTGCGCGAAGGTTTGCTTCCCGGTGGCGTCACAGGGTCCGTGCGATCGCGCAGGCTAAAGCCTGCGGCTCAGGGGACCATCAACGTCTCGCGCGTTCGAGCCCGTCCGTTCCGAGGTGGCTCAAAGACTTGCCACCCTCGCAATCAGGTCCGCCGTTCGGGCGGCGTAGCCCACTTCATTGTCGTACCACGACACGACCTTGACCATGTTGCCGCCGTCGGCTGGCATGGTCATGGTGCTCTGGGCGTCGATGATGGAACTGTGCCGATTGCCGATGATGTCCGTGCTGACCAGCGGATCCTCACTGTATTCCAGGATTCCTTTCAGCCTACCCTCCGCAGCCGTCCGGAACGCCGCATTGATTTCCTCCACCGTGACGGACTTTTTCAAAGTGGCCACCAGATCCACGATCGACCCATCCGCCACGGGAACCCGCAACGCGAAGCCGTTCAGCTTGCCGTTCAGTTCGGGGATGACTTGCCCGACCGCCCGAGCAGCGCCGGTCGTCGTCGGAATGATGTTGATCGCCGCCGCCCGCGCCCGGCGCGGATCCGAATGAACCAGGTCCGCGATCTGCTGGTCGTTCGTGTAGGCGTGGACGGTCGTCATCAATCCCTCGACCAGGCCGAAGGACTGGTGCAATACCTGCACCATCGGGGCCAGGCAGTTCGTCGTGCAACTGGCGTTGGATACGCAAAGGTGCGAGGCGTTGAGCTGCTCATCGTTGACGCCGAGCACGACCATGAGATCGGGGTCGTCTTTGGCCGGCGCGCTGAGGATCACCTTTTTGGCCCCGGCTGTCAGATGATCGCCGTAGCCTCCCTTTTCACTCTTGCGCATCGTGAACACGCCGGTTGATTCGAGCGCGACCTGCACGCCGAGTTCCGCCCAAGGCAGCTTGGCCGGCGCCCTCTCACTAAGAACCTTGATCGTCCGGCCGTTGACGATCAGCGCGTCTTCGGTCGCCTCGACCGTGCCGGGAAAGCGACCGTGGACCGAGTCGTATTTGAGCAACTGCCGGAGCGTAGCCGGTTTGCTCAGATCATTGATTGCCGCCACTTCGAACTTGTTCGGTTGATCCGCCATCACGCGGAACACAAGGCGACCGATCCGTCCGAACCCGTTAATCCCAACTCGTATTGCCATCGTTCATCACTCCCGCTTGACTTCGCGACCGAGCGTAACGGGTCGCCGTCCCTTGAGGATCACCCCACGCTCGATTGCAGGTCATGCGAAGGGTGACACGATCCCGCCATGCCGAGCCGCGGGCGAGTCGTCAATGTATGGCCTTGTTCCCATCCGGTCAAGTTGAGCAGTGGCAGGAATACGATGTAGAAGCTGGAATTGAAGTCTTGATGGGTGTAGTACGCAATCCAGGAGCCCCCCAGAACGACCGTGAGTTAGCATTATTACAGCTTTCAAGGCTGCGAACACATCTCCGGGGTCATCGATTCCTAGACGAACTGACCGCACGCTTCGATGACGCAGGCCCGTTGGAGAAGAAAATAATCCTCACCTGTTTCAAAGGATCACGTGATGCCCGGGCAATCCCATTGTTTGTCCGTGTGCTCGACAATGAAAAGAGCATGAGGCTGCGCCTGTCTGCTGCTA
>JADFMZ010000085.1 GCA_022563615.1 Planctomycetota bacterium | reverse complement strand
AGCACGACAACGCGGGTTAAGCTTGGGGCGTCGCGCTACATCGTTTATTGGGCCTTTCTTCCCAGGTGGACGGAGGGTTTAGCTAGGCACATCGACAAGTTAGGGCTAACCCGCGTTGTCGTGTTAGAGCCTATCCCATTAACCCTTGTGGCACCGGTTTTCAACCGGTGGAACGCACGGGTTACAAACCCGTGCCACATTTTTTAGGATAGGCTCTTAGACCCGGCGACGACGTTCGCAGCCGCGCGTCAATCCGCAAACAGGGCCTTGATAAACGCCGCAGGGGCGAAGGGCTCCAGATCCTGGGCTTTTTCGCCGAGGCCTACGAACTTCACCGGGACGTTCAATTGATCGCGGATGCCGATTACGATGCCGCCCTTGGCGCTGCCATCGAGCTTGGCCAGGAAAATGCCGCTTACCGATACATGTTCAGAAAACTGCCGCGCCTGATGCACGGCGTTCTGTCCGATAGTCGCGTCAAGCACTAGCAGCACTTCATGAGGCGCGCCGGCAATCTTGCGCTGCACCACTTTTTCGATTTTGCTCAGCTCGCGCATCAGGTGATTCTGCGTATGCAATCGACCGGCTGTGTCGATCAGTAGAACATCCGCAGCGCGTGCGACGGCTGCTTCACACGCGTCGTACGCGACCGCGCCGGGGTCTGCGCCCTGGTCGTGCCTGACGATCTGCACGCCGAGCCGGTCACACCAGATGGAAAGCTGTTGCACAGCCGCTGCGCGGAATGTGTCGCACGCACCGACGATCACGCGTTTTCCCTGGTCGGAGAAAAAGTAGGCCAGCTTCGCGACGCTCGTGGTCTTACCTGATCCGTTGATGCCCGTGACCAGGATTACCGTCGGTCCGCTCTCGGCGTATTGAATACGGGTGTCGGCTTCAGACCACAGGCCGATGATATGTTGCTCCAGATGTTCCTGGATTTCCTGTTCTTCGACAATTCGGCCTTTTTTCCACCCATCCTGCACGACATCGATGAGCTTGGAGGTCGTCGTGGGCCCGAAGTCGGCGGCCAGCATCGTTTCCTCCAGGCGAATGAGCGTTTCCCGGTCGATCTTACGGCCGATGTGAAGGACGGAGCGGAAGCCGCTGGCGAGCTTCTCCCGCGTGCGGGTCAATCCTTTCTTCAGTCGATCCAACAACGTCATCCAGTGTGATCCTTAGCGTCAGCGTCCGATCGCAACTGATGCAATATCGGGTCCAGCACGCCGTTAATGAACCGCGACGATTCCGCGCCTCCGAATTGGTCGCCGATCTGCATCGCCTCGTGCAGGGCTACCTTGGGCGGAATGCGCTCGGACATCATCTCCACCACGGCGACTCTCATCGCATTCCGCTCGACGCGGGATATGCGTGCCAGATCCCATTGCGTCGCAGCCTCTGCGATCCGCCGGTCGATCCCCTTGCGCCGGGTCCAGTACGACTCAACCAGCTCGGCTGCGTAGGCGATGTTGCCCGCGACTTCGGCATGGGCAGCCAGGAACTCTCGCAGATTCTCGGGCGATTCATCATGCTGGACGTCCCATTGACATAGGGCCTGCATGGCAAGAATCCTGGCCTGACGACGATCGTGGGGCATCGCGTTTCTGGAAAATCCAGCCCATCCGGGCCGTGGGTTTGACACCCGCGCGATAAAGCGGGTGACTCGACCGTTCATCATACTACCTTGTTGGGACGCCTTACGAAGGGTTGGAGATTTGCTTGAGCACGCTCACCAATTCCATCGCCGTCATCGCGGCGTCCGCGCCCTTGTTGCCCGCCTTGGCCCCGGCCCGCTCGATGGCTTGTTCCAACGTGTCTGCGGTAATGACCCCGAACGTGGTTGGCACGCCGGTGTCCAGCCCGACCCGGGCGATCCCCCTGGCTGCTTCACCCGCGATGTAATCAAAATGGGGTGTTTGTCCCCGGATCACGCACCCGACGCAAATGATCGCATCGTACGAGCCGGACATCGCGAGTTTCCCAGCCACAAACGGCAGCTCAAAGGCGCCCGGTACGCGCACGCACGTCAGGTTTTCCTCTTCGCAACCATGCCGCTTCAGTGTATCCACCGCGCCGGAAAGCAGTTTGGAGGTGATCAACTCATTGAACCGGCTGACAACAATCGCATACCGCTGGCCATCCGCCCTGAGCTGCCCCTGGATTTCGCGAATCATTTTGACCCTCTCTTAATCAAATCCCGCCGTGGAGCCATTGCGCTTGGCGCGCCAGCTAAGGACGGTGTATTTGGGAAGGGCGCCTCATCCTTGCCGCCGAGAAAGGATCAGGAGCGAACGAGGTTCCAGTTACATTACTTGGTTGAACCGTCCACGCCCTTGTCTAAGGGCAGGGGATCGCACAAGGAAACGGTATCTGCTTGAAGGCCTCTACTACCGCTCCAATATCCTTGAAACTGATCATATCGTCCAGGTCGCATGGGGCGATGTTGGCCACGATAAACGGTACGGTGAAGATCGATTTGAACGCCTCCACAATGAGGTTGATGTCGGTGAAGCTGACCGTGCCGTCATGGTTCAGATCGCCCCAAAGCCAGGTGTCTCCGGAACCGGCTGGTGATTGGAATCCATCGCACTCAGCGGTGACGACGTAGGTGCTGCTGGGCACGATGTCGGGATCCTGAACGATGATGTCACCCCACTGGGCCGGTAGTTGGAACACCGGCGTATCGACAAGCAGACCATCGACGTCGATATACTTCGACAGACAGGTCCAATCCGGTGAAGTCAAGAGTAGCGCCACCGGCGCCGGAGAATTCGGAGGTTGCGGGGTCACCACGATCGCGCGGCTGCCCAGCCCCGCAACCAGGGGCGCCTCGGGGATGGCGGTCCCGACGCAACTGCCCGATTGGCACGCATCTTCCTTGGTGCATACGTCGAGGTCGTCACAGGCCAAACCGTTCGGCTTGGGATTGTCCAGGCAGTTGTTGTTGCCGTCACAAATGTCGGGATTGTCGCATTGGGTCTCCGTCTGGTCGCCGCACGGCAAGCCGATGTCTTCAAAGTTGGGCGTACACGTTCCGCCTCCGTCGCAAATGTCGGGATTGTCGCATTCCGTATCGGAGGGATCGCCGCAAGCAAACCCGGCGGGTTCCGGCGGGTGGACGCACAGCCCCTGGTTGCACAGATTCCTGGTGCATTCGTTGGCTGGAACTTCGTCGGCGCATTCGGTCCCGTCCGGCTTATGGTTGACCTCGCAGAACCCCAGGCCGTCACAGGCGTCGGGGCTGTCGCAATCCGTATCTCCCGGATCGCTGCATGAACTACCCTCCAAAAGTGGAGACCATTGCGTCGTGGACAGATCCGGAATACACGCCAGGCAGGCGTTCTCAGGGTTCAGATCATCTTCGGCGTAACACACTCCATCAATCAGGCAGTCATCGATGGGACGAAGGTTCAGGACGATTGAGCCCCGGTTGTCCTCAAATCCGGCGATACGAATCAGGTAGGTGGCGCCGGCCGACACCGTAAACGTCAGGGCCGCCTGCAGCTCGACGCCGCTATCGTCATCGCAGGCGATTTCAACGCCGCCATCAGCGGGACACGCGTCGAAGACGTTGAGCACGGGATCGTTGGAGGGCGCCATGATGCTGCCCGTGGTGCTCAGAAAAATCGTACCCGCGCACTTGGCCGTGTATTGGAACCATACGTCATTGTTGGAATCAATCTGGCAGGACGCCTCGCCGTCGTCCGGGCCGGTGCTGGAGTTGTTGCTTATCGTGCTTCCTTCAATGGCGACGACGGGAAACTCGCAATCGTCGTTGCACTCGGGATCGAGCGTGCCCGCACAAACGCCGGCTGTACAGGTGTCGAACCCGATATCGGGTCGCCCGGTGCCTGTACAGGCATCGCCGTCGTTGCACAGGCTTTCGTCGGCCCTGGTTGTCCAGTCGATCGTGGACTGCGCCGTAGTGCAGGCCTCGCAACTGTTTGCCGGATTGAAATCGCCTTCCGCGTAACAGACGTTGTCGATCAGGCAGGAGCCCGCATTGAGCGAATGGTCACATTGATCCGTCGTATCGTTGCACGTATCAGTTGTGCAGGTAAGCAGATCGGCGCAATCCCGCGGCGCTCCGCTGGTGCAGACCGCGTCCGTGCAGGTCTCATCCGCCGTGCAGAACAAACCGTCGTCACAGGGAACCCCGTTGGGGACCGTGTTGACCAGGCAGGTTCCAAAACCGTTGCAAATGTCGGGATCATCGCATTCGGTGTCGGCTTGACTCCCGCACGTTGCCCCGGCCGGCTGGATGTTGTCAAGGCAGACTCCGTTGCCGTTGCAGGTGTCGCGCCCGTCGCAATCGGTGTCGACGGCGCTTCCACACGACGCGCCGTTGGGCTCAAGACGGTTCAGACAGGCGCCGGCCCCATCGCAGGAGTCTGGATTGTCGCACTGGGTATTGGTTGTATCGCCACAGGTGGTGAATTCGGGTTCGGGCGGATGAGTGACGGAGCCGTTTGGATTGCAGACATCCAATGTGCAGGCGTTGCCGTCACTGAGTGAGGTCAATCCGCCGGTCGCCGGATTGCAGCAAAACTGCGTATCGTCGAAGTTCGTCAGGTTTGTACAGCTACCGTCCGCATTGCACGTGTCGATCGTGCATTCGTTGTTGTCGTTGCAGTCGGCGCCGATGAGGCACTCCACGGTGATCCGCGCAGAAATCAAGTTCAACGGCGTGATCGCGCCGTCATTTTCGTCCGTCATGAACGTAGCGTCTCGGCCTTCGATGTACCCTATGGTATACGTGCCGGCTGCACCGGGCGGGACATCCAGCACGAGCGTCCCGCAATAGCCCGGCGTTCCCGGATCAAAGGCAGATGCGGAAAGAGCGAGGGCGCCGATACGGAAATCCGGCGTACTCACTGCCACTGCGCTGACGACCGAGAGCCCCACGAAGATCCAGTCGGCGCGACTGAAGTCCTGAAACAGCGCCACGCACGAGGAAAAACCACACACACCGGGTGGGTTGCCGGGGCACTGCTCGTCGCTGGTGCAGGTTTGCCCATCCCGATCTCCCCCATTGCACCCCACGGCGCAGACCGCGTCGGTCCCGAATGCCGACGCGCAATCAGCATGTTGCCCGCAGGGTTCTTCGGCAGGACCGATCGCTACGCCCAGACCGCTCGTGTAGCCGGCGGAGTCAAAGGTCACCTGCCAGATCTTGAGCTTCGTATTTCCCTTGCGGTCCGGATCCCAATCCGACAGATACAGCTCCAGGAAGACCCGCTGCCCCGATCCGGTCAGAAAGATTTCGTTCCCAACGATTGAATGCGTGCCGCTCGCTGAAATCGGACGCAGCTCGATTTCAGCAGCATGAACCGCGCCTACCCACGAGGCAAACGCACAACAAATCCCGACGCCGCCATGCCGCGAAAACCATGCCATCGGCCATCCCTCTCCTTGTGATTGTCAGTGAAATGCAAACAAGCGAAAAAAGAAGCCGCTCGTGTGATGTTCTCTCCACCTTAACTTAGCCCCATTGTGGTCAAGCCCGGACCCAGACCGAGATCGACAGTAGCATGCTTTCATACCCGATTATCGGCCTCGTGTCCAGTGCGCGTCTCGCATCAAGTGATTGGAGGAGCATCCGTGCAGACCGTCATCAGCCGGTTGTTTCCAGCGCTGGATCACCGGAGCAAGCACTGTTTTTTAGTGGCGGCCCATCGATCGTTTTTTTCCGGCAGATTTCCCCGAAAGGGTGATACGCAATCAATGATAACGCTGTAAACATCGGACTTTCGACGCAAGATGCGGGCCGGCGCCGCAGTGTCGAAGCCCGACACATGCAGACACAGGTGTCACCGCTATGTCACTGACGATGTCGAAACACACGTGAGGTCAACCACTGAAATGGGCCAATTACGGACCGCAAGACGGCATGCCCAACACGCTCCAAAGTACCATTGTGTTCCGCGCTTAAGGTCCGATACCCGCGTTCCAGACCTAATTGGGGCACCCGCTCGGTGCGGCTGGAAGTCTTTGAGGGCTCAATTCTGGATCTCAGGGCCCCCTCTGAGGCACTCTGAGAGGGGTTTTGAACACTGGGACTAGAAAAAATAACATCCATCGACAAATTGGGCAATATGGCAGGTAATTAGCGACACCAATGTGGAAAAACTTGTTGACGCGGTGTAGGTGTTCCTGGTAATATCGGCCCATTGGAGCACGTTCCGGCGGCGCAATCACATCCTTGGCGCTGGCTGGAAGAGTGCGGCTCTGCTGGAGTAAGCGGAGCGAGTTGCTGGAGGGCGAGTAAGGGCGCATCGCGGCGTCGGAAGGGAACGCGGCGCTTGAAGCGGAGGGCGTGAGGGAAAGAAAGCTCCTGTCGCTCGTTTCACTCGGCCAAATGTATATCGCGTTGGGCGCTGCCGTTCGGCATGTGGGAAAGAAGAGCAATGGCGGCAAGCTCGCGGTATTGAGGAACCAGGACGGTGGTTTGCTGCATGGAGGCAGAGGCCCGCGGATGTTTAAGATGAAAAAGCTTTTCCTACTGTCGAACCCCGCCGAATTTCGGCGGATTGAGAGATATTTCCGTTGCGGGAGGACTGTGGAAAGCTGTATACTCAGCGTTGGAGGACAAGGCGTGCAGGAAACGATCGACACAGGACCTGGGTGATACGCTTCCGTCCGCGTTGGATGACGGATAGGATGGCGTTCAGTTGAAGTACCGTTAGGGCATGTTGGAGTTGGGTGGTGATGGGCAAAATGCAATCATCGTTTCGTAAAAGGGACAAGGGAACCTTTTCCTGGATATTGGAGGAATGGAAGATGAGAAAAAGCATCGGTTTGTGTAGTTGGCGCGCCCTGGCGGGCGGATTGGCAGTAGGCGTGATCGCTTGGAGCGTTAGCGTCGATGCTGCTTCCCGAAACGCCGGAGCGCGGGACCAGGGGCAGGTGAAGTCGGCGAGCCGACTCGTCACCAGCCCCGTCAATCAGGTTGCTCGGGAGATCAATGAAGGTGGCGTCGCCTCCGGGGCGTTGATCGAGATGAAGTGGCTGGCTCCGCAGGGATCTCTGGCTGATCCCTACCCGGCCGGTACTACGGGGGTCGGCAGCGCAGATCTGACGATCCCCGGGGCGGGACCAGACGGTCAGTCGCTCTGGCTTGGCATATTCATGTCGGGTTGGGGAGACCAGTTCACGGATCCGGCACCGCCGTGTATCCCGTCAGCTATTTGTGGCATTACAAATGTTCAGGGAACCCTGGACAACTCGGCTTTGCCGGCTGGGTTGAGTGTGCTTCGCCTGGGTTGTGCGCACCCCGCAAGCACCCCGCCCGGTAACGACTGCCCCAATCCGCTCGCGTGTAATCAGTATTGTATAGACCAAATAGGCGGGGCGGGATGCAACGTTGCCCCGATTACTAATGACACGTGTGGCCCCGCGTTTCAGGATTTCGGTCGAGCCGACGCCTTTGGCACTGCCATCTCGGGTCAAGGGTTAAGCACCACAGCCTGTGCCATCGCTACCGATGCCATATCCTGCGGGGGGAATGTGGGCGGGTCGAACGACAATTCATACTGGGATGACGGCACAGTGCAGTACATGGCGACATTCGTGTTGCTGGCGGATCAGAGCCTCGTCGGCGGACCGCATGCGGTCGACCTCCTCCCACCCAACGGCTCTACCTTCATGAGCGACGGAGACGTCCTCTTGAAGGTTACTGGGCTCACGTTGACGATCGAGACCGGTAGCTGCTGCTTCGGTATCCAACCGGGACAGACCGCTTCGTGCGAGGTGGACGTCAGCCGCACCGACTGCGAAAGTCGAGCGGCGGCCAACAGTTTCCGAACCGTGAATCTTTGCCCGCCCGCCACTGGAGCTCCTGCTTGTTCAGAGTGTTTCAATCCCGGCGAGCCCGATCCCGCCTGCGCCGACGGAATAACAGGTGTGACGGGCGACAACCAGTGCACGGACAACATCTGCGACAACAACTGTATTTGCCAGAACCCGGACATCGCCGCCTGGGATCGGGATGAAGACTGCTGCGACCCGACGGACGCGAGCTTCACGGCGATCGACGACGACGATAGTTGCACGGACGACTCCTGCAGCCTGGACGACGTGGGCGCCCAGGCGCCCCTGTCGCGACTGGGTGTGGCTGAGCACGACAACTCGGCGGCGGGCACGTCCTGTGACGACGGTAACTTCTGCACGCACACAGACCTGTGCGGCGACAAGGATGGTGTTTGCACCGGCGACGATATCAACGACGAGCCTTGCAACGACCACGCCACATGCCAAGCGCTGGTTCAGGGCACCTTCTGCTGCGACGGGTTCTGCTCGTGCTCCTTACACCCGGGTAGCTGCTGCCTGGCCGACGGGGGCTGTGAGTTGCCGACGTGCCCTGGGGACTGTGAAGCGAGTGGGGGCACCTTGGTCGCTACGAAGTGCCAAGGAGATAACAACGGCACCGGCCTAGACGACGCCTGCGACGGAATCGTCCAGCCCGGGACCGACTGCTGGCGGACCGAATGCGGGCGGACCAAGTTCAGCTTCTCCGGCAATCCGATCCCGGCCGACTTTTTCGGGACCGGGTCGGAGCCCTTCGACGGTGTGGTGACGTTAGGCGGTGCGGGGCCCGGCGACTTCGACACCAGTATGCGCCGCCTGGAGAAAATGGTTCTGGGGCCGCCGCCGTCCTCGGATTCCACGCCGATCGAACTGGTCTCGCTGGATCTGATCAGTTGTGATCCGATTAACGTGGGCTTCCCGGGCAATCAGAGTCAGGAGTGGAACGTCTCGGTTAAACAATCGACGCCCGCACCGGACCCGGGCACGCTTACGGTGAACCGGGAACACGACAACGGCGGGGTGTTCACGGCGGAATTCTTCGTTCAGCCGGTGTTCACGTTCACCCGGGTGGACGACCCGAACGATGTGCGCATCCTGGACACCGCGGCGGAAGGAATCCCACCTGCCCTGCTGGAGACCGTTGGCGAGGCCCCCTACGTGCACCGACTGGCAGCAGATAGCACGGTCGTTGTGTGCGGAACGAATTTCGCACCGGGGGTGGAGGAAGACCCGCAAACCGACGATCAGTGCTGTCGCAAGGTCGGCCATTCCGCCGGTCCCGGTTCGCCGCCGGGGCACATCCACGAAACCGCCCCGCCGAAATGCACGGCCTGTTCCAGCGGAGCTTGCTGCCTGCCCAGCGGCGCTTGCCAGGTGGCGGCCTCGCTGGGCGGTCAAACCGCGCAGGAGGTCTGTGAAGTCAACCTGGGCGGCGAGTACAAGGGTGACAGCACGGATTGCAGCGACTCCGACGGCGACGGTCTGGCTGACATCCTGGAGAATGGAACCGGGGGCGAGTCTTGCCCCGCCGGTGATCGTTGCAATCTTGGAACGAATCCGCTTATGGCTGACACGGATGGGGACGGGTGTTTGGACAGTGTTGAGGTTTTCGGAGGCAGCGACCCCTGCGACCCGCGCGATCCACCGATCGGATGCCTCGGTTTCCCTGACTACAACGAGAATGAAATTCCCGACGAAGTCGACCTGCTCAACGGGCTTGACTGTAACGGGAACGGGCAGATCGACCCTCCATCGGCCGATACGGTAGGCTGCGACGATACGGACGGTCAACCCGCCGGCGAGGGAAGAGCAGACTGCAAAGGCGCCTGTTGTCACGGCCTGACGGCTTGCGTAGAAGCAACAAGAGAGTGGTGCGAGAGTCGCGTTCCCGACGCGAGAGGATCGTGGAGTTTTCGTGGACTGTGCACCCAGTGCCCCACGACAGGTGGGGGAACCGCCAACCATCAGGGGCTCATAATAAGGCACTTCCCCGAGGCCGGCGCTCCCCTGGACGTTTGCGTTGCCGGGGGCCTCGCCGGCGACGCTGGTTGTGTAGCCGGCGACCTTATTGATGCATGGAAGACCGATCCCTCGGAGGAGATGTGCCACCAATTCGGGGTCGATACGTGCCCCGATGCTTGTCCTACAAATTGTTCACCACCGATTCCGGCCGACTTCTTCGGTCCCGGGTCAGACCCCTTCGTAGGTGAGATTTGTCTCAAGGGCCTACCCATTGGTGGGGAATTCGGCGATGCGGACACACTGATTCGACGTTCCGCCGATCCGTTCGACCGATGCGATCTGCCATCGCCCCTTGAGGTGACCGTCGATGCCGAGATCATC
>JADFMZ010000084.1 GCA_022563615.1 Planctomycetota bacterium | reverse complement strand
CACGGGTGAACCGTAGAGTAAACGTTTCAGAAGCGCTTTTGTCCTGTCCACTCTCATCCACATCAACCACGGTCTTCCCATCGAGTTGCGCAAGGCGTTCCTCAAGAAAAACAACGTTTTCCGAGAGTTGCGTAGCTAGAAGTGCGTACGATGGTGAAAGCGCCTCCAACTCAGCGAGACGCGCTCCCAAGCGATCACTCGCCATAGAAGCCTCCTTTCGGGCCTTAAGGCCTGTCTTCCGACAATTATTAACTTGTCCCGGGGCGTTCCCACCCCAACGATTGCGAGTCCGCAAGAACCCGCGTCGCGGATAATGATCGATCCGGCGGGAAAAGTCAAGACTTTTTCTTCCGAACAATCTTCGTCGGTTGGCCGGGCGATCCCGGTTTAGCGGCACTAAACGTGGGCAAGGCGGCGCATAGCCGACAAAGATCAGGTTCCCGGTGTGAGCGGGTTGATTTGTCGGGCAAAGGGCAAATATACTGCCGATCGCGTAGAGGTGGTCGCAAGGTACCTGTTTCCTTGCCTGAGCCGCGGGCTTCAGCCCGCGCGAAACTCTCGGGCGCCATGCTTTCGTAATACTGTTTGGTAAAGTGCCTTAGAGCGCCTAACCAAACGTATTTCGAAGCGCCCACGACGCTCTGACGTTCGCGCAGGCTGAAGCCTGCGGCTCAGGTTAGTTAGACGCTCTTAGTTGAGCTGACAGGATAGGAACAAGAAACCATGATCGTACAAACCGAAAGAGCGGGAAAGAAAATGACGGGGGCTGAGCAGATCGAGCTGGTCGAGCGGTTCGCCGCGCACAATTACCACCCTCTGCCGGTGGTGGTGGCCAGCGCCGAGGGCGTGTGGGTCACTGACGTGGACGGCAAGCGATACATGGACATGCTGGCTGCGTATTCCGCCGTGAACTTCGGCCACTGCAATCCAGACCTGATCGCGGTCGCCCGTGAACAGCTTGATCGCGTGACGCTGACCTCGCGAGCGTTCCACAACGACCAGCTCGGGGCGCTCTGCAAGGAGTTGGCCGGTTTGTGCAAGATGGAGGTCGTCCTGCCCATGAACACCGGCGCGGAAGGCGTCGAGACCGCCATCAAGACCGCCCGCAAGTGGGCGTATACGAAAAAGGGCGTGCCGGAGGGACAGGCCAAGATCATCTGCTGCCGCGACAACTTCCATGGCCGAACCACCACGATTATCAGCTTTAGCACTGACCCACAGTGCCGCGACGGGTTCGGACCGTTCACTCCAGGATTTGCGGTCGTGCCATACGGTGACATCGAAGCACTGCGAAAAGAGATCGACGACAACACCGCTGCGTTTCTGGTCGAACCGATCCAGGGCGAGGCCGGCATCATCATCCCGCCGGAGGGTTACCTGAAACAGGTGCGAGAGCTTTGCACGGAGCGAAACATCTTGTTCATCGCCGATGAGATTCAGTCGGGCCTGGGGCGAACGGGCACGACGTTCTGTGTTGAACACGAGGGGGTCCAGCCGGACCTGTTCATTCTCGGCAAAGCTCTGGGTGGTGGGATCATGCCGATCTCCGCCGTCGTGTCGAGCCGCGAAATCCTGAGTGTGTTCAACCCCGGCGATCACGGCAGCACGTTCGGCGGCAATCCGCTGGCCTGCGCCATCGCCCGCAAGGTCGTCGAGATTCTCAAGACCGACAAGTATCAGAGCAACGCAAGGGAGATGGGTGACTACCTGCTCGGTCAGCTTCGCGCGATCGGCAGCGACAAGATCAAGGAAATTCGCGGTCGGGGCCTGTGGATCGGCATCGAGTTCAAGCCCGAGGCCGGCAAAGCCCGAGACTACTGCGAAAAGCTCATGCAGGAAGGGATGCTCTGCAAGGACACGCATGAGCAGACGATGCGCCTGGCCCCGCCTCTGTGCATCACCAGGGAGGAAATTGACTGGGCGCTGGAGCGACTGCGAAAGGTTCTTGCCTAATCCCTGAGCCGCGGGCTTTAGCCCGCGCGATCCGGGGGAACGCAGAGTATTGCAAAGATGATCTTTGCGCTTCTATTGCGCTACTTCGCGGCCCAGCGGGAACTTCGCCCTCCTTTGGTGCAATCCGCGATGGGAAGGCTGGCCTTGTACCAGCCGTGAGGCTGTGAAACCACATGGCGTCCTCGGATTGCGAGCCGGAGGCGGTTCTTTGGCATAGCGTGCTTCCATCCGACTCGCTCAAGCGGGCGGCGCTGTGCAAGGTGCGCGTGGCGGGACGTGACATACTCTTGGCACGCTTGGAGGACGGCACGCTCGCGGCTGCGTCGGCGGTGTGCCCGCACGAAGCCGCCGACCTTTCCGAGGGCAGGGTGTATATGGGGGCGATCGACTGCCCGCGTCACCATTACCTGTACGACCTGCGAACCGGCCGGAATCGATACCCGCACGACGTGTATCCCGCCGATCTGGCCCTTTGCCTTGCACCCTTGCCGCTCTATCCCGTCCGCGAGCAGGACGGCTGGATCTGGGTGGGTCAAGAACGGGTTTGATCGTTGAGCCGCGCACAACGACACATCGAACAATATCGCCAGGGCGACGCGTTGCTTCAAGTGGTGGATCCGCACGGCCGAACCTGTTCCGGATTGCCCGTATCGGTCGAACAGGAATCGCATCGGTTCCAGTTCGGCTGCGTCACTTCCGACCTGAGTGGTGTTTACGACGACGACCGTACGCGCTACGACCGGCGTCTGCGCGAAGTGTTCAACGTCGTTCGCCGTGAAAAGGGCGAGTTGCCGGTTGAGGCGAACGTGTTGAATGTTGATCTCAGTGGCGTTTCTCAACATATGCACCTAGCCCGGGTGCAGCGCGAGTTGGATCGACTCGACGAACAAGCCGCGAGACCAAGGTCGGCGATGCCCGACGTGCAGGTGTACGTGTCGGGAAGAACCCTCGGCTGGTGCCTCGATCAGCGCCCGCTCGGCATCCACACGTTCGATGAAGAGAAAGCCGCTCAATCCTTAGCCAGACTTTACACGCTTTGTTTTGCCCATCCTCGGGTGCGAGGTTTGTTTTGGTGTGGCCTGTCCGATCGTGAGCGGGGCGTTGACGGCGGCGGACTGCTCCAAGAAAACATTTCGCCCAAACATGCCCACCGGGCTTTGCGGAAACTGATCCACGTTATTTGGCATTCACGCGATCGGGGCCGAACGGATGCACTCGGACGGTTTCGCTTTCGAGGCTTTTACGGAACCTATCGTGTGGTCGTCGCGGCGTACGGGGTAACACCGGTGATCCGGAAATTCGACCTTCATCCTGAGCATCAGAAGGAGAGCATCGTGGTCCCTGGAGGATCATTCAATGCGGATGCGTAGAAGACTTGGCGCCACCGGTTGGCGGTCATGCCTCGAGCAGTTCAGCCAGCTTGGGCTCTCGTAGCACCTCATCGGTCGGCACCATGGTAATCACATCCCACGGGCAGACTTGAGCGCACAACTTGCAGCCAATGCACACGGGAAGGTCGATCGTGCAGATGCCCATGGCGTAGCCGGGATGAATCGGGTCGGAAATCTTATCGATACAGTCCACCGGGCAGACGGCCACGCATGCATCGCAACCCGTGCACAGATCTTCATCCAAAAGGGCCAACTGCTTGGGAAGCTTTTTCTTCTTGGCCATGAATGCTCCAGTGCGGGTTGTAGGCAAACGCGCCGACGCTATGGTGCGCACCTTGAATGATACGTTATGGGCTGCCGGTGGGCAACCGCCGCTAGATCTGATAGTCATGGGGCGCGGTGGTAGTCGGCCCACCTTCGGCCCCGGTAGCTTCATCCGCCTCGGCCCCTTGGGCGAGGTCGAGCGCGCCGCCAGACAACCGACCGTTCGTAGGCTCGTCACGAATCCTGACGCCGTTCTTGCCATAGCGGTATTGTCTATCCAGCTTTCGGGTCATGAGTTGGTCCGCGTTGATCAAGTCAGCTCCTTTGGCGGCGACCTGTCGGAGCGCAAGATCAGCCGTGACTCGGTTCCAGTATCCGCACGCGTCGGTAACGACGGTGACGCTCTTCTCGCGCGCGAGCAGGGCCAGCGCCAGGGCCTTGATGGAACACTCCAGCCCGGTGCCGAACAAAATGTACTCTTTGACCGGCAGCGTCGTAAGCAGGCAATCCGCCTTGGGATTCGCCAGCAAATCATCTGAGCGTTTGCGAAAGAGTACTTGCTGCCAATGCCGGAATAAGTCGTTGGGAACGGTGCAGGTGTTGTCCACCTCCACGATGACACGAAGGGGTAGGAGCGTAAACCCGATCTTTTGCTGGCCTGGGGAACCATCCACGCAATAGATCGGATGTCCGTTGTCGGACATCTCTCGGGGGCGATGCGATTCCACGGTCGAGACCACCGGCGCGTGATTACGCCTGGTCCATGCTATGACGCGACGCATCGCCGGGATCAACTCGGCGACGTTGGCGACGGGAAAAGCCCCGGATCGATCGCAGAAATCCTTCTGCGTGTTGACGTCAATCACGACGCATTCGTAAACCCGTCCACGGCGCAAACTTGCCATGCTATAGCCCCCAACAGCGACGATGAGCATACGGCCGGTGCCGCGATGTCGCCTCACGATACCGGTGTGAACGGCAAGGACGGGAGGTCTTGCTTCTTGCCCATTCCAAGCCATCTCTCAACCCCAACAGCACAGAGAGATAGCGTCCCAGACTCCCGCCAAAGTGTAGTGGCGCTGGACGTATATGGCGACCATTTATTGTGTTTTTTTTATAAACTCTTTATGGAAAAAAGGTTATGCCAGAAAAGAACGTCGTTACGCTGAAACGCCATGGCAGGTGGGCCAAAGGGTTCAACCCATCCACGTCGGAAATGCATCTACGGGCTGACCAGCGGAGGCTCAACCAGCTATTTTTGCCGGAACCCAGCGCATAAGTTGCCTTGCTTGACAGTTGAAGTCGGGTGGTTGGGTGAGTCGATAAGAGTCGGTAGCAAGTATTATCGGACAATAATACTATCGGACAGCCGCCGCGAGGTCCGCAAACCTCGAGACCGCCAGTAAACCACGGACCGGGCAACACGAACTTCGGCACGACCCTGGGATCGCCGATGGGATAGCGGCGTACCAACGCGTTGAGCGTCTACCGAGATGCGCCATGCGATCTCGGGTGTGTCCCAGAGTTGTCACTTGTAGAGAGAGCTTGAATCCCATGTATACGGTTCGTTCCTTCCGGTTGAATGGTTGGTGTCTCGTTCTCGTCGGTTTGACTGGGGCGGCCGTTGCCGTTTCTTGTTGCCCCGACCGCAATGCCAGCGTTTCCATGTCGCAAGAACGATCACAGATGATCCTGGCTGCGGCTCGCCAGCATCAAATCAGCATGTTCGGCGATCTTCCTAACGGTTCGGAAGCCGGTTACTTCACCCGAACGGCCATGTCGTTGCGACAGCATACCTTTACCGAGGTAGGTGCTGATTTCGACGTGGCTGTGGCGCCCACGGGTGAGCGATTCGTATTCGCGTCGACGCGGCACCACACCTACCCGGATCTGTACCTCAAGTCCGTCCATGGTGTTTCCGTCACCCAGTTGACCAGCGACCCGGCTTCGGACATCCAGCCGGCCTTTAGCCCGGATGACACCCAGATTGCGTTCGCCAGCAATCGGGGTGGGAACTGGAACATTTGGGTGATTAATGTTGAAGGAGGCCCTCCGGTGCAGGTGACGCAAGGGCCGTCCGACGACCTGCATCCAAGCTGGTCTCCGGATGGAAGCCAGATCGTCTACTGCAGTCTTCCAGCCCGAGGCGGTCAATGGGAGCTGTGGATCGCGGATGCGCAGAGCAGCGCGACTCGAAAGTTCATCGGTTACGGCCTATTCCCACAATGGTCGCCGACCGGTCAGGCCATCGTGTACCAGCGGGCCCGGGAACGAGGGAGCCGCTGGTTCAGCATCTGGACTCTTTCGATAGTTGGAGGAGAGCCAAGGTATCCGACGGAACTGACGGCCAGCTCGACCCACGCCATGATCCTGCCTGTCTGGAGCGAGGATGGCCGGCGAGTCGCCTATGTCAGCACGCAACTGTCTCCGGACGGCACGTCGGGCGCTCCGGAATCGGCGATGTCGGGGACCGGAATTGAGTCGTCCGCGACAGCCGATGAAACGCCATTCGACATTTGGGTTATCGGCGTCAACGGCAGCGGCAAGACCCGCCTGACCGACGGCCACACGATCAACCATGCGCCGGCCTTTTCCCCCAAGGGGCACCTTTTCTTTGTGAGCAAGCGTTCGGGGCATGAGAACATCTGGTCCTTAATACCCGGAGGTCCGGCCGGCATAACCTCGGCGGACGGATCGATTACGGGCGGGGTGAGCCCCGGCATTGGGATGTCTCGGGCCAACAGCGGCGTTGCCGTCGTTAACGACGACTTATAGGAAGCGATTAATTCGTCCGCGTCCGACCAAAAGGAAGCTTCGCAAATGGACGATGAATCGACTGTCTCAGCCTGAGAACATCGGATCGCCGGGAAGGTAACGAGCACGAACGGACGCGTGCTGTGAGGCGGTGTTTCGGGCAAGGAGTGTCATGGATGACGAGATGGAGTGTACCGGCCCTATGGAGATGGATGCCGGCAAGCGTGTTGGTGGTTTCGGCGGGTCTTTCCGGATGTGCCGTCGAACGGCGAGTCGGACCGGAACTCATCGCGAATACGCGGCTCGGAAAGGCGACCATTGCGGTCGCCCCCGCACTGAACCTGAGTGGCTCGGGGGATTTTGACCCCAGTCGTTTCGCTGATCTGATGGCCAGCGAACTGAGCCACGCGGACGGGATTTCGGTGATTCCCGTCAGCCGGGTGTTGGCCTTCCTGCCGGGTGCAGGAACAGCCACGGTGGAAACGCCGGGCCAGGCGTTGGAGTTGGTCAAGCGTCTTGGAGCGGACGCGATTCTTGTTTTCGCGGTAGTGGAATATGACCCATACGATCCACCGACCATCGGCATCACCGCTCAATTGTACGGGTCGAGGCCTGAATCGGGCGTCGGGTCGGTGGATGCGATCGCCTTATCGCGTCAAGCTCGTTTGGCCTCCGCACCGCGCCTCAGACCACCGAGGGGTTTGTTGGCTCAGACCCAAAGGGTCTTTGACGCATCCCACGACTTTGTCGTGGAAGACATCAAGAGGTTTGCAGCGCGACGCAATGCAGACCGAAGTCCGTACGGCTGGCGCCGGTACGTGGTAAATCAGCAGGAGTTCATTCGCTACTGCTGCCATGCCACGATCCGAGCCCTGCTGAACGGTCGAAATGAATCCGTGCATCCCGGGGACGGGGCCCTAAAGGTACAGGGAAGGAAACCATGAGCGTGATTCGGCAGTTGTCCCTGGTCAAAGGGGAGGAACGATTCGTGTTCCGCTACCAGACCGGGCAGGAGGCGGAGGTGATTGACGCCTTTGCGTCTCTGGCGGCTGATCGATCAAGCCGGTTCGATTGGTTCGACGCGGCTGTGCTCAGCTACCAGATGGGTCGGAGATTGGAGACGGAGCTCGAGCAGATCGCCACCTCGACGGATGGGTGTGACCGATGACTGACTCCCGGTTTGTGACGAAGGTCGGGTAAGAGTGGGTAGTTTCGCCGACGTGTGATAGCGATCATGACAGAGAATTCCTTAATTAACGAGTTCTTGAACTACCTGAAGTTCGAGCGCCATTTTTCGCCTCATACTGCCAAATGCTATGCCGCTGACCTGGCACAGTTCTGCGGCTTTCTGGTTGGCGACAAGGGCGCGCCCGGCGTTTCCGGCGCTGCATCGAACTTCCCGGCCTCTTCGGCGCCCGGCGCCAAGCCGACCGGGCCCGACGCGTCGCCTAGACCGTCTGGCGCAGGGATCCTCGTCCTGGCGGAGACCTCCATCGAGCAAAAGCTCCGCGACGTCGTAACGGAAAAGGTCAAATTGTTCCTGGCGTTCCTCGGGACGAAGAACTACTCGAAATCCACCATTGCGCGCAAGCTCGCAACGCTGCGTAGCTTTTATAAGTTCTGCCTCCGTCGGGGGTACGTCAAGAGTCACCCGCTGGCCTCGATCCGAACCCCAAAGCAGGAAAAACGCCTGCCCAAGTACCTCGAGCTTGAACAGATCACCAAGCTGCTCTCCACGCCGGACGCCAACACCCTGCTGGGCGCGCGTGACCGGGCGATGCTCGAAGTGCTCTTCTCGACCGGAGTGCGCGTCAGCGAATTGGTCGACCTGAACTTCGCCGACGTGGACTTCGAAGGACAAATTGTCCGCGTGCGGGGCAAGGGAAAGAAACAGCGCACCACACCCATCGGAACCACAGCCATCGCCGCGATCAACCATTACATCGAGCTGCGTCGCACGGACTCCCGATCTTCCGAGTTCGATGCCAACGCCTTGTTCGTCAACAAGCATGGCCAGCGGCTCAGCACGCGCAGCGTCCGCCGCAAGCTGGACAAGTATCTAGCCGAGGCGGGACTCGATCCCAGCATCAGCCCGCACACGCTCCGACACAGCTTCGCAACCCACATGCTAAACAACGGAGCGGATCTGCGCAGCGTGCAGGAGCTTCTGGGTCATCAATCCCTCTCGACCACCCAGATCTACACGCACCTGACCACGCCGCGTCTCAAGGCCGTCTACGACCAATCGCACCCGCGAGCCTGATCGCCGCGCCGTCGTTGATGCAGTAGAGTCGCCGCCTGCGCGGTACGTAGTCCTCCAGATGGCTGAAGTGGCAATTCCACAAGCCCAGTTTCGAGCGATGCTCGCGAGGATTCTGGCGCTGAGAGCGCTCTAGAAGTTCAGAAACACTTTGAGGTCATCGACTTCGACGGTTCGTCGCCTGATCAGTTGACTTCGTTATATACCAAGAGAGAATTGCTTTCGAAGTAGCGCTCGGGCCGCTTATTATGAAATGGCTGGCAGCGCTTCCTTTTCCCAGTCCATGTAATCCGTGCCATCGTCATCCTTACACTTCTCGCGAAACATGGCTGCAGTCACCAATGATTGGCGTATCGTCTCTCCCTCTATCGTCGGGCGCTCTCCAGTTGACGTCAGCGAGGGCGGCTCAACGGTACTGGCAAGCTTGACTCCGAGTCCCAATAGGCTCTTCTTGAATGCCTCAATCAATTCATCAATTCGATCATCCTCCGCTCTCTGCTGATGAACGATCTTGGACTCAGTGTTCGGTTGCGTCCCATCCAAATGCTTCTTTAGGCTTTCGATCGCATACCAGTAACTATCATTACGCCCGGGGCAATTCGGAGTTTCGAACGCACAGGCTCTCTGTACCAATCCGATTCGATCACCGATGTCTAGGTACCCGGGAGCCGTCCTAGTCCAGTGTTCTTTCTTGGCTATGAAAAACCCGCACAATGATGCCCCAAACGCGTACCCTCCGACAAGCGAGGCAAACGCATCAGCCGCGATTTCGCTCCACAGTCTTTCGGGTCTCTCATTTGGAAACGCATGAGGAAAGGCACGCAGAATCAATCGGATTATTGCTTGCTTTTGGATGGCGGGAATGCAATGATCCCAAACAATATGTCCGATTTCATGCAAGAGAAGCGTAATAGTTGTGAAGGACCAAATAGACGGAAAAATGCATAGGACTCCTGCAACATCTTGGGTCTCTTGCTCACAAGGCACTGGCCCTGGTTCTTGTCTAGCGTAAAACGCCTTTTCTTTCTCAAGGTGAAATTGGAAAACTTTTGCAGCGGAATCGATCTTCAATTTATGGCACATTATTGGAAGAATTCGAATATGCGGTTGATCGCCATTGGTTACGAACACTCGATCAGGTGCGATTTCGTCCAGTAGCTTTGAGATGATTCGGTCGTATTTCACCGCGTCGCCTTTGTTGCGGGCGATGAGTATCGGGTGCAAAAGAGATTCAATGGTCCACAGCAACTGTTCGATGGCCGCGCAGGCCTTGATCAGGTCGTCGAAATCGTCGGCTATTTCGCTAAGTGTGTCGTCCGTGGTTATGAAAAAGTCCAGGTATCCGACGTACGATTTTGCGGTTGCAAGGTGAATCTCTATACGAGATATTCGAAATTCTGCAATGTCAAGCAAGTAACGATGACCGGGACTGGTAGCGTTTGAACCATAGAGCGGACGGACCGTTAGGATTTTTCTGGTTCAATCAATTTGAGGGCCCCCAAAGGGACCGCCTTGAAGCGTTCGCCCGTTGTTGGG